>SKGU01000082.1 GCA_007117255.1 Natronohydrobacter sp.
AGTTCGATTTGCGCGGGCCTGAGGGACAGTGCCTCGGCCATCCGCTCGGCAACAATTCGCACAGCTGATTCAGGCGGATGTCCGATCTGGCCCTCGGATTCGAAGAGCACATGCACATACTCGTCCAGAACCGATTGCAGGTCGTGTTCGGATGCATATCGCAGAACGGCTCGCCAGTAGACATCGCCGTCCGCGCGAAGGAGTGCCTGGCTTTCCGGCTGATTGAATAGCGTCCGGAAGGCCATTCCCACATGCGCTGCTGCTGTCAGGAGCGCCGGATCGTCCAGCGGAAGGCCGGGCGCGATGCGGGATAGGGCACGCAGTGCGCATGTCGCCGGGCTGCCCAGTGCGACGTCCACGAGATGACCCAGCAACTGCTCGACATCGGTTCTGCCGAGCGCGCGGCTCGCCATGTGGTCGAGTTCGGCAAGATGGTCGGGCCACGCTTCCTCTTCGCCCTCGGCGCGCAGATCGGTGCCTCGGAGCCATGCCGGAAAGGCCGGGCTGTCCATGTCGAGCGCAGCAGCGCTGCTCCAGTCCCAGCCTCCTTCTCCTGCCTCACTGCTGTTGTCCGCGAGGGCTTGCGCAAGGGGACGAAGCCTCGACGCGACCGAGCTCCGCAGTGCTTGAAGATCTGCAAACGGGCCTTGTTCGCGCAGCAGGGTAAGGGGGTCGGCAAGGACCGCCAGCCGAGGCGAAGGGGTTACCAGTTGGAGCGCGCGCAGGCCGGCCAGACGTCCTTGTGTACGCCGAAACTGCAGCGGGCGGGTTGTCGGCAACTCGGAATAGGCATGGCCCTTTCCCATGCCAATCTGCCGCTCTGCCTCGTAGGACAGGAACCCCGCAATCGCGTCAGGCACCATGGTCCATTCCGAGAAGATGAGCATTTTGCTGACCGGCTGACGCGCGCCGAAATACGGCAAAGAGGGCGCGATCCAGAGGCGCCGAGCCATATCGTCGGCGAAGGAGAGATCAGCAAGCTTGCGCATACGGCCGTTGGCCGGCGCGAGGGGGGAATAGTTTTCGATTGCCTGTGGGTCGATCTGAAGGCGGATCGCGGCTTTCATGGCAGCCCGCAATTCGGGCGACGGCGCCTGTGCCTGCTCCTTCAGAAGGTCAGCCAGCTTGTAGCCGCGCATCATGTTCAGAAGCCACGGTGACGACTTCCAGTACTCCACGGTACCTGGGGCCCCCGCTGCGGTGGCAACCGCGGCGATGGTGCGCGCCTCGATCAGGTCGTCCTTGCACAGATCCGCCTCGTGATGAAGTTCGCGGATCATTGCGTCACGATCGGCAGTTTCGGCGACCCTTTCGGTTCGAGCGATCACGCGGCGCAGCTGTTCCTCCAGACCTAGGCGGATCGTCCGCGCCGTGTCGAACCCGGCGGGCAATGCCTGCATCGCGCTCCGAAACCGACGCATTTCGGCGGCGATCTCGTCCCGTCTCAGAGCGCCGTCCTCGGCGCCGAAGAGAAACTGCAGCACATCGAGGAAATCGCGATGGTGGTCCCCGTCTTCCGGCGCATCGCCTGCCAGGGTCAGCATGCGATACGGTGTCGCCGACAGCAGCAACGTCTTGGCGGAGTTGCCGACCGCGTCGGTGTGGGTAAACAGCTGGCGCGCAAGATCGGCGGCCTCGCCGTCGCCGTGAAGCAGGTCGTGGAATCGCTGGAACTCGTCCAGGATGATCAGGTTCGGCTCAAGCGACTGCACCGAAGCCTGTGCCAGCATCCCGCGCAGTTCTCCGATCAATCCCGTGCAGGCATGGCGCAAGTCGCTGTCGACGTCCTGATGGCGCGCGACCTCTGCGGAGAGACTGTCGATTCGGCCGATCAGACTGGGTGTCCTGCCAACAGCCTCCTGAAACCTCGTGGCAATTTCAGGGTCGAACGGGAGATCGGCGATGCGTTCGCATTCTTGCTTCCAGCCACCTTCACCAGCCCCCCCTTGAAAGACACGGCTGGCATCCTCGGGAGCGGCCAGCCTGTCCCGGAGGAGTCGCAGGATCAGCGCGCGCTCGCGCGCCCAACCGCCAGAGGACTTGAGCTCGAAGGTGGTACCTGGGGTCAGGCTGATGAAGTTCACCTTGTTGTGCCGGAGGCTGTTCGCGCCTCCGAGCACCAACGGCAGGAGGGTCAGTCGCGTGGGCAGGACCTGTGCCTCGCGCTCCATCACATTCAGCCGAGCGAGATTCTGCGAAGCGATGGCGCCGTTTGAGCAGACATAGATGATGTCGATCCGCGGAACCCGGTCCCAGAGGGCCTCGATCGTTCGAGCGATCACACCGCGAGCGACCATAGTCTTGCCTAGCCCCACCTCGTCGGCCACGAGGAACTGGCGTGTTGCGTCCGAATCGGTATGCAGCCGACGGAAGACGTGATCGACCGTTGCGCGCTGGAAGGCCTTCAGCGGGGCCAATGCAGTAGTGGGGTCGAACCTTGTTTCAGCCACGGCGCGATTCCTTCGGCAGGAGCTCGCGGAATACTTCCCACATTGCGCTGAAGCGCGGAGGGATCACCGGCTCGCCATCGGCCCCGCGGGCATCCCCGAGCCTCGCCATAAGGCGCTCTATGTCGTTCAGCCGTCGACCATCCCCCGAGAGCGATCTGACCATTTCCTCGAGGATAGGCGCATCGTCTGCGAAGCCTGCGAAACCCAGAAAACCACTCTTTCCACCACCGTTCAGGATCAGATCCCCTGCAGCCTGGGCATCGCCGAGAAGCAGCCTGATGTAGCGCAGGAATGCCTCGCGGTTCTCGATTATCGTGCGCAGGATTTCGGCGGTGCGCGCCTCGGGCAGATCCTTCAGGGTGGCGCCCAGCGAGAAGACCATGTCGGTCCCGCTGTCAGCGTCGGTGAGACGCAGCCCCAACCACCTTGTGACATCGGCGAGTGCGAAATGCCCCAGCGCGACACCTTCGCGGCCAAGGGGCTCGGAGAGAATCACCGCATGGTTCGAGCCCAGCGTCAGCGGCCAGATTTCGATGCGCTGTGTTGCGGGGAGGGCGACTTTCGGGCGCGCAGTCAAGGTCAGGCCGATCCTGCCATCCTCGGTCAGGCTGCAGCGCAGCGTCAGATCGGTGGCTGCCAGCTTCCTACGTGTGAGCTCTAGCTGCGCCTCCGCCAGCTGTGCGGGATCGGGTTCTGGTAGCGTGTCAGGGGGCGTCCAGGTGCGCAGGAAGCGCCCCAGTCGTTCTTGCGCCACGTGGTCGGGCACTTGACCCATCCGGCTGGAGGGGCCCGAGAGGGTTGCAAACACCTCGACGTTGCTGCCGTTCAGAAGTGCTGCGACGGTCGCATTGCCTGAGCCGACGGTCAGCTCAGTCGTCGACTGCGGGCGGGCATAACGCTCGGTAACGAAGGCCTTTGCGTGAAGGCCCAGCGCTGCAGAAGCCGCGCCCTCCGTGTCGTCTCCGTCCTCGGTTTCGGCCAGATCGTCGAGGACCAGCACATTTCCGAAGCGGGCCAGCACCTCCGGCGGCATCTGCGACAGTTCCTCGCCCCGACTGACCAGCCAGCACTCATCGCTTGGCAGCCCCTTCGTCAGCTGGATCAGCGCGTCCGGTGACAGGAAGGGCGAGATGATGCCCAGCGCATTGCCCACCCTCGGCTGGAAGGAGGGCTGCCCGAGGCCATTCACGGCAAAGCGCAGGCGCCGCGCTCCCTTCGGCAGCGTTGTCCAGACAGTGCGATCAAGATCGCGGGCCAGCCCATCGGCGATCCTTCGATTGCGTGCGGGCGTTGGGCGGCCCCTAGCCATACCGGGCAGTGCGCGCAGTAGGGTCGAAAGGGGAGCGTTGCCGACCTGTGTCTCTGCCGACAACTCGCCGTCCAGCGTCAATGAGAGGTCCCAGCTGCGATCCGTTGTCAGGTTGCGCGAGAGGATGGCAAGCCTGAGAAGTACAGGTCCGCTTCCGGACAGGGGCACGAAGCGCAGGACCCACATCTTGGAATGAAACGCGCCACCTCGCGGCGCGAGCACTTCCGTCACTGTTTCCTCGAGCAGCGCGGTCAGCCGGTTCGCTGCACGAGGCTGCGCGGAGATACGACCGGCCTCGCAGAAAATAGCCAGTCGTTCAGACAACCTTTCGAGACCGTCGAGCAGAGCAAGTGGCGTGTCCAGCACCTGCGCTCGGTTCTCGGCAGCTTGAAACGCCATGGTTGCCGGGATGACCAGAGCGGTCTCGAAGTCCAGCGAATACGTCGTGGCAAGCGCCTGATCGACTTCGTACCCTTTCGGAGCCCGCAATATTTCGCCGTAAAGCGTCCGGTTCTCCGGGTCGAGCGCGCTGTCAGACGGCATCGGCCAGGTCCTGCAGGTGGCGTTGAACGACGGTCCAGCGATAGTTCAGAATCCCCGCGCCCGATGAGCCGCCCCAACGGGCAAGGGCTGCATCGTTGGTCAGCCGTGCCTTCGGGCCCTTGAGTCCAGTTTCCCGTCGCAGGATCAGGCCGCGCGCAACCGGGTCATCGCCAAGGGCAGTACCGTGCTGCACCAGCGCTGCCCATTCGGTCACGAAGGCGATGGTCCGCGGCGCAACACGGTGGATCGCCTGCGAAGTAAGGAACCAGAGGGAGGCGAGGTTCCAGCCCGCAGCAAGCCTTTCTGGGGCTTCGGACTGCCAGGTACTGAGCCTTTTGCGATACTCGGCAGCCTTTTCGTGCCAAGGGCTGCTGTCCGATGCCTGCATTGTCGCTGCACGCTCGGCAAGCATCAGGTTATAAAGGAGAGCGGCCCCATTCATGATCCGGGCGAAACGCTCGGCCTGATCCACGATCGCGACATTGCGTGGGCTCCATGTCTCCCGCATCGGATGCAGCCAGATCGCTGGAGACTGCGCCCTGTCACCGGATTGAGCCAGTTCGTTGAACAGGCTCTCTCGCGCCGACACAGCCAGACGGTCGCGTAGAAAGCCGCCCTCCTCGGGCGTCAGGCGAAATGTTGCCTTGTCGAGGAGGTCGTCTGGGGCTGCAGGCAGGCTGGGAGCCCACATTCCCGGCACATCTCCGGCAGAGAGGAATTCGGCCCGACCACCCGGTGAAATCCGGATCCCCAGCGCGAGCAGCCCCGCCCAGTAGACATCACTGGGCAGCCGTTTCAGGCTGTCGCGCGCTTCACTGCCGATCACGTTCTCTGTTTCCCCGCCACGAAGGAGCGCTGTGATCAGTTGGATTTCCAGTTTTCTGGCCTGGTCAGCATGGCCACCGACACGTGCCGCGTGGCGATAGAGCCAGGGAACGAACATCATGTACCGAAGCCGCGTTTGAATCGTGCTGGTGCCCGGGAACAGCAGGTCGGAGATGGCGTCACGCACCGAACCGAGCCCCAGTTCGTCGCGTGCCTCACTTTCGCTGAAAAGGTCCATGATGCGCCGGGTCCGGTCGCGATCCGCCTGATCGAAATCAATCCATGAAAGTTTAGACATCATCACACAGCATTTATGTGGAAAAGCCGAAGAGCATGGGGATAGTTGTTCCGATTGCGTTGCGCTGGCTGTGCAGGGTTTTTGAAAAGTCGTATCCTCAATTCGCGCTCCCCCCGTCGAATCCTTGATCCTTCAGCTTTACAAGAAGATTCAATGCATGCTTTGCCTGAAATGGCTCGGGCGTGAGCCTTGGCATGGACGAACATACCTGAAGGATTTGCATGTCCTTGGGTGTCAGTTTCCGTTCTGAGCGGCCCCAGATCATTACCCTTCGCCAGAATTCTGAACCAAGTTGCACGACTTCAGTTTGTGCTTCAATTCCATCGGTCAACAGCTTTTTTGCACGTGAATCGCGGGCTGCAGTTCGCATTGTTTCAGGCAAGATAAGGCAACTGGAGAAGTCATCGTCATATTTCAGGTTACGTCCCTTGAGGTTGTTCCAGCATGCTTGCTGTTTGGCCCATTCTGACATGTTGCGAACGCCGGCAGGGGGTTGGGTTATCACGTCATGCGCTTCGGCTGCGGCAATTAGCATGGCACGTTGCAGAGCCTCTGAAACTGCTTGACGTCTCCAGATCGCATCGATGTCGAGGGTCTGTTTTGCACCATTTCCGTCATTGAATATTTTTGCCATGGCGTAGGTGACAATGTTGGCACGGTAGCCGCCTTCGTACCATGGCTGTTTCGGAACCTCGGCCTCAAGCTTGCGAAAGATGATCGCCTTGGCGATTAAACGGCGATACCAGAGTTCATCATACTTCGTGTCACTCTTCGACCACGCTTCACCTATTTCCTTTGCGAATGCAGCAAAGTTCTTCTGTGCGCCACGTGACACCATGTGAGGCTGTCCAGCGGCCGAGTATTCGAACTTGGCGAGATCCGTCTTGTTGAAGAGCTGTGCCTTTGGATATTCGAGGTCAAACTTCTTTTGCTGGGCCGGCGTCAGGCGACTGCGCGCATTGATGAACTGCCCGCGGGACCTTTCGTAAAACCATTTGCTGTCATGGCGTTCACCTTCTCTTGCTGTGAATATCACGTCGCGCGAGAATTGCTCGATCCGGATATGGAACGGGTGGTTCGAAAAGAAATCGGCCGCATTCACCTTGTTCTGAGTGTTGGCGAACTCCGAGATCTTTGGCACGATATCCTCTGATCTTTCTGGAGGTACTACGGTCAGTTTCATCTGTACGAATACCTGTTGGAGCTGCTCCTTTGCAGCCTTTAGTGCTGTATGGATCGAACCAGTGGTTTGTGCGCCGTTCACGATCTGCAGATTACTGATCGAGGCGATTGCGAGGCCGTCATCTGTCCGGACACAATTCACCTCATCGGCGGTAGCCGAAAGACCATTATTATATGGGAAGAAAAGTTCTGGCTCGTCTTTGATAGTTTTCTGAATACCCTTGTTTGTTTTTGCACGTGCTTGCAGAAAGGAGCGGACATTTGCTTCGAGTAGCCGCGCGCCCCAACGGTCATAGATCGCCGCCAGTTGCGGTCCGGGAACGATCATGAGGTAGCTTTCCAGAGCTGAATCTGTCTGAGACGCTTTAAGTGCAGGGAGCGGAGCGCCGAAATCGTTTGCAAAATCGATGACCATGTCCTCGCGCGCCTGACCAGACCGGTCAAACCGCTCGAAGCGGGAGAGGTCCCAAACGGACCAAGTGATCGGTACATCGCCCAGTTCTGCAAGCTTAACCGCATCATCGCGCCCGATATAATGGCGGTTGGAAGCGAGGATGAGCTTGACCTTTGTGACTTGTGGCCATGTGGAAATAATCAGGTCAGAAAGCTGAAATGCAGGGCTGACTTCATTCAGTGCATCGCGGAATTCTTCAGTTCGGGCCTTTTTAAGAAATCGGATCAATGGGTTGAGAATTGGTGGGACATCGCCCTTTCCGAAGGTAAGGACCTCATCACTGTCGGTGAAGTCACAAACGATCAGCGCTAAAACTCCTTCGCAATTTCTCGGATCACCGGCATATCCATCTATGCGGACCTTCCGGCCGCCTTCGCCATCTGCATAGTGCTTGAAGTCGGCTTCTTCGATCTCACCGGATTCAGTGAGTCTTTCCGTCATGCGAAGGAAAAACGCTTCAAGGGTCCAGATACCACTTGCATCTGCTTCTCGCCGGATATCGGCCATCAGGCTCTGATAGTATTCATCGAGCTCGCTCATTCCTTATCCCTATCGAAAAGATTTGATCGAATACTGTCCCAGTCCGTCCAAAACGGAGTGCAGGCCGAAACTGCGAGGGCATATGTCACGTGGGTTACTCCCAATGGCACGGGGTTCGCGATCCTAGGGAAGTCTTCCGAAATAGCATGGAATTCGGGAGCAGATACAATCCAGCGCCACGAAGAATAATCGTGCAGCACATCGTACCCCGCGTCAGCGAGGTGCAGATCCCAGTCCATAATGGCTGACGGCTCGTTCTGCTCAAACAGATCTGTCAGTTCGCGAACATGCTCGGTCAGGGTTCTGCCATGAGGAGACTGGACCTTGTCGACAGCAAGTACTGCGAGCCAGAGGCGTCGATCAGGGACGTCTGCCAACTGGTGCTCACTCGTGATCTTCACGAAGGGCTGTGAGGCGCCGCGCCGCGCCTTTACTTCGATGCAATCGGATTTTAGTTCGAAATCCTTCGGAGCCCCGGATGGGCCTGTCCAAGCGGCAAGTGCAGATTTGGCACCCAGAGATTCAACAAGCAGCCTGAGCACCTGCAGTTCACCGATGAGGCCCTTCTGCGCCTCTTCCGAGAGGACGTCCAGCTTCCCCCCGCGTAGGAGATAATGCCATCGGAAGGTACGTCCTATTGCCCGCTCCAGAGCCTCTGTTTCGGTTTCGGCAAGCTCACTTGCCGCTAAAACATCGCGGCAAAGAGTTTCGAATAACTCCAATTGCGCGTTGTCTTTCAACCGGATGTAGAGGATGGGACCGCCCGGAAGGGTCTGAAACCTGATTTCGAGATTTCGTAGTTTGGGAAGATCAGGTACCGGTTTAGGCATGCCCGACAGCTGCAGGACCAGTGCAACGTCGGCGCGAGGCATCACTGCCCAGAACCAGTTCCAACGGGCAGAGGCCGAAACCCGCCGGGTATCAGTTTTCCCGGCCTCGAGGCCGGACCAAGGTGTGTCATTCGGGATCACCAAGCGCCTCCTCTTCGATCTCTGCCTCGCCGAACATCTCGCGCATGCGGATGGTGTTCACGACGTATTCCACGGTGCCACCACAGATCCTGCTGGACGGGAAGGACAGACCCCACACGAGCACACTCTCTGGCGAGAGGGGATTGTCCAGCTTCGGCTTAACGAGGCGGAGGATCAACAGAGGGCGACGGCCCGGCACTTGCCTATAGATCCGCGGGTTTACGGTCTTTGGCAGCTTCTGATCAGGCCTCGAAAGGCGAAACGCTTCGCGCGCATCGCCAATCTGCGTTTTGGTTAGGCCTTCACTTTCGTCTTCAGCAGAGCCAATCCGGCGGCTTGCACCGCTGAAGGCCAGAACACCGCCCCGTGCGAGGTCTGGATCGACGGAAAGCTCGTAAGGCACGATATCAAGCCCCGCAAAAGGTAGGGGGGGCATATCCTTGCGTGTGGAACTGGCGATGAAGACATCCCATTTGGCCAGTTCGTTGTCGGATCGCGCGTCGATGTAATCATTGATCAGCTTCGGATCGGTGAGGGGGTTTACTGGCCGAATGCCTAGTTCCGTTCGATATCCTCGAAGGAAATCCTTTATCAATTCAACGTCTACCGCAAAGAGCAGGTAACCCCTCGGCCGTTCTGAGCAGGGCACCCCCATACTTGCGGCATCGGTCAGAAGGTTCTCGCCCGCACGCAGGTTTGCATCAAGCTGTGCATTGTCCAGAACGATCCGCGTGGTTTCGATCAGGTTTTCGGCGAGCCCGACCTTGACCGGCAACTCTTTCCCTGTACCCATTTTGTTGCGCGCCGTCACGATCAGCGCCTCGGGGTGGCTGCGAACGGCGAGACCGAATTGCGCGGGCGTTGCCTTGGCAAGCTCCATCCGCTTCAGCTGCGTCTGAAGGTCGTCCATCGCCTCATGGATATGGGCATACCAGCCGACGCCATCCGCAGGCATCCAGACACGGCAAAGGTCCTCGTATCCCGGACGGTAACCGAACCAGCGACCCATCTGCATCAGTGTGTCGTACATCATCGAATTGCGCAGGAAGTAGCTGACCGTTAGCCCCTCAAGGGTCAGCCCCCGCGAAAGTGAGAAGCCGCCAACCGCGATCACCGTGATCCCGTGTTCCCCAACATGGTCATAGTCGAGCGCTTGGGCCCGCTTGGACGCGTTGACCTCGACCACGCGGGCCGCAACCAGCACCTCGTGTAGACGCGCCTGCACCGATGGCCAGTCGGCACCCTCTGCGTCGGCGAATTCATGTTGCCATGTCGCGTGCAGCGCCGCGATCTCGAGGTTCCGTAGCGCCTTTGGCCCCTTTCCGGCATCAACGGCTACAGCGTTTCGGATATGAGCCATCACATCAGCGATCCGCGACCGCAGGCGCCCTTGCACATCCGTGAACCGCGACGCGTTGACCAACATCGACGCGTGACTGGCCTGCTGCCCGCGCGCATTCCGTATCGCGCGGGCGACGATGAAGGCGCGCACGGCCTTGACAAGACTGCCCGGAAGCACATCGACCGGGTGGTCGATCTTATGCTTCATCGGCAGCACATCCTCGTTGTCGTCGATCAGCCGGATATGCTGACCCCGCGCGTCGAGAAAGATCTTCTGCGCGCCGAAGTAGTTCGATGGCGCGTCCAGCCCGATGATGAAATCCCGCGGGAACAGGTCCTGTTTCAGCGCATCGTCATCGGTGTCGGGATCGATAAAAATATTCGCAAAGGGTGTTGCAGTATAGCCGACGTAGCAGCTGCGATGAAACATCGACAGCAATTCGCGGATCTGGCTGTTGATCCGCGTTACCTCGTCCCGCTGATAAGCCGTGTTGATCGAGGCGTTATCGGCTTCATCATCGATCAGCAGCATCGGTTGGCTGACCATCTGCGTACTCTGGTGAACGGAATGTTCCTTTAGCCATTCCAGCAGGTTCTTCAACGTGCTGGAGTTCTTCTTGATCACCAGTACCACGGGCACGTTGATCTGGCTTAGCTGAGCGGTAAAGGTCGTGGCCGTCGCCTTATTGAAATCGCGCAGAGTATTGGTCAGCGACACGGGAAATTCGCGCTGATCAAATTGACCGACCCCGATGATCTTCTGCCGCTGCGCCTTGTTGGCATGGGCCAGACGCCCGGTATCCCGCCCGATGAAGCCTTCGTCGATCCGGGCCTGGGTCTGATTGCGCAGGTTGTTGTGGATGCCCGCGATGACCACGATCAGCCTGTAACCCGCGTCCGCCGCCTTGCAGATGAGGCCGGTGTAGTTCGCCGTCTTCCCGCTCTGGACATGCCCCACTACCATGCCTCGGCGGCTCCACGGGCTCAGGTTGTTTGGGTTTCCTAGGCGGTCCAGCACCCTGTCCGTGATCTCGTCGGTCGCGTCGATCACTGATTTCGGCAACCCCTTCAGGTTCAGCAGCCTGCGGTACCGGCTCCAGTAGAAGTCACCGACCTCGCCATTGATGCGGGCGTCGTGCAGCCATGGGCGGAAATCCTCGGCATCGACGATTGCGCCAAGGCCCATGCTGATGCCGTACTTCTCCTCGATGAGCCTGGCCATTTCCTCGGCGTCGGCGTGGTCGACCTTGCCCGCGAACATCGGTGTGTCGCACAGTTGCGCAATGATGTCCCGGATCGACTGTGCGGTGTGCGGCCCCGTCTGGGAGGCCATGTACATCGACGTCATGCCTTCGAGGCTGCGTAGCAGGGGGGTCATGGCTGTTCCTTCGCTTCGATGGTGCTGGCGATGATGCGTTGGGTATCCTCCCAGGCAGACCGGAAGGGGTCGGCGTCCTTCATCAACCCCATGATCTCTCTCATATCCTTCCCGGCTCCCATCAGCACGGTGAGTGTGGATTGGACAGCTTGGACCAGAGTGTCCTCGTCCACGCGGTCAGGCACGATCTGCTCGGCCGTGCCAGCCATGTCCGCGTGCAGGGTTTCGACGGGGAGGGATGCGCCGACCAACGCAATGCAGTTGAAAAAGCCGCGCCGGAGATCCGGGGGCAGGCTGTCGGCGAAATCGGCGAAGGCTGGGTGATCCTTGTTCGGGCGATAGCTGATCTGGCCGTCGGCCTGGATGCGATGCCACATCGGAAGCCGTTCGTGGTCTACAAGCTTCTGACCGCGCTTTCGGTAGGTGCGTTTAGAGCCGTCGTGGATGCGTTCGATCACCTTCCTTAGCCGGTCGCGAACAATCGGTGGCAACTGTGCCGACGACTTCTTGACGTCGATCTTCCAGTCCGCATCCATGCTATTGGGGATATCGATCTTGACCCGGGAAAGCTTCGTTAGCTCGG
>SKGU01000012.1 GCA_007117255.1 Natronohydrobacter sp.
CCAATTGCACTGTCAGGGTCGCACGCGCGAAAAGCGCCAGCAGCGAGAAATCAATCTCCTGCGTTGTCGTCAGGGTCGTTGGATCCATGGGCCTGCTCACTCACAATGTGCCGCTCTCTTATGGCGGCTTTGCGCCAGACCATACACCAAGGCAAGTGCAACACCAACACAAGCACGTTATACTTACGGTTTATGCAGGGGGTTTTCGCCGATTTTATCGATCAAAGCCTGCGGCAAGGGCTTCGGGCGACCCGTATCGGCCAGACAGACCAAGGTGACTTCTGCTTCAAACAGTGTTTTGCCCGCGCGGGTGACGCTTTGGCGAAGCACCAGCCGCGCGGCCTTGTGGCTGTGATAGGTGGTTTTCACGTCCAGAAGATCATCGAAATGGGCGGGTGCCAGATAATCCGCCACAACGCGCCGCACGGCAAACACCCCTTCACCCCGCGCTTTCATCGCGGCCTGATCAAGCCCTAGGCTACGCACCCATTCCGACCGCCCGCGTTCGATGAATTTCAGGTAATTGGCGTAATAGACGATGCCTGCAAGGTCCGTGTCCTCGTAATAGACGCGCAGGGAGAGGGTGTGGGTCATGTGATCGCTTTCAGACAGCCAGGTGGGTTGCATGACGACAATGACTCCCTAGCTAGAACAAGCACAAGACAAACATTGGAAGGCGATACCATGACCGAGCGCAAAACACTCTTCATCACCGGGGCGTCCAGCGGGATCGGAGAGGCCACTGCGCGCGCTGCCGTTGCGGCAGGGTGGAATGTCGGGCTGATGGCACGCAGTGCAGACAAGCTGAAAGCCCTTGCGGATGATCTGGGCGATGCCTGTGTTAGCATTCCGGGGGATGCCACTGATCTGGCCGCGCAGGAGGCGGCCATGGCGCGCATCGCAGATCACTTCGGCGGGATTGATGCAGCCTTTGCCAATGCGGGCAAAGGTGTCACGACCGCTGGTACCGAGACGGGCAATCCCGACGAATGGCGCGAGATGATTGACCTCAACATCATGGCGCTGCTCTATACGACCCGCGCCGCTCTGCCGCATCTGCGCAAGACACGCGGGCATTTGCTGCTGACCGGATCGGTTGCGGGCAAGATCCACATTCCCGGCTCTATCTACGGGGCGACGAAATGGTTCGTGCATGGCTATGCGGGCAATATGGCGCAGGAAATGCGCGAATGGGGCGGGCGTTGTACGCTGATCGCGCCCGGCATGGTGGACACACCGTTCTTTTCCGAACCCAAACCCGACAAGCTGAAAGCCGAGGATATCGCCGAGGCCGTGATTTACGCAATGTCACAGCCAACCCGCGCGAATGTGCAGGAAGTCGTGGTCATGCCGACAGGTTAAGCGGGCGGCACTATTGCAGGCGGGCAATCCGTGCGGCCAGTCTTAGCGCATGGGCAGGGTCGCTGGCCACAGCAGGCAGGACCGGGTCATAGGCTGCGCGGATCAACGCACCTATCTCAGGGCGCAGGACCACAGTTTCGCCTGCCATGGCCAGCGCCGAGCGGTCGGTAAATGCCGTGTCTGACCACAGCAGAATCACCTGAACCGCTTGCGACAGCGCCAGGGTATCGGCGGGTGCG
Organism: Natronohydrobacter sp.; assembly: GCA_007117255.1. Lineage (GTDB taxonomy): Bacteria > Pseudomonadota > Alphaproteobacteria > Rhodobacterales > Rhodobacteraceae > Roseinatronobacter. The sequence goes on from SKGU01000012.1 coordinate 1,602, forward strand.
TCGGCCAAGGTGTCATCCATGCGGATAAAGACAAAAGCGGCCTTGATGGCGTTCTTATCGTCAAAGCGGAACACGCGGTATTGGTTCGCTTCGGCGGCCTGCAGGCGCGCGACCAGTGGCTCCAAGCCGTCGATCAGGCGGTCCAGGTTCGGCACTTCAAGTAATGCCCGCCAGTCGCGAAAGAAGAAAACCATCAGATTGACGCCCAGTTCGGCATCGGTTTCCGCCATTTTATGTCCGGCCAGCGCGACCACGGCCTCGATCGCGCCCTTGACGGTCGAGAGTGTTGCATCATCGACCCCAAAGACCACGGGAACAATAGGCCGCCCCCAGCGCGCGCAGAGGAATTGTCCATCCGCACGCGTGAATAATGCCTCAATTTCCTTTGCCTGCATCTGCCTGTCCTTTCGCGCCCGTTGCATAAGCGCTGCGCAGTCTTGCTGCAAGCTGTTGTAGATTGTCACAATCCCGTGACAGCGTCACCGCGATTGCGTATAGCGCGGAAGACTTCCAGCTAAAGTGGGCTCAAACGTGCAAATCAAAGCGATCTTCCTGTGTTTGCCCTTTGCCTTCGCGCATCCGGCTGCAGCGCAACTTAAGGCCGTTGACGGGTTGGCGGCGCTTGATGCTGGCGATGCGGCAACAGCGCGCGCGATCTGGACGCCGCTGGCCCAAAGGGGCGATGTGCTGGCACAATATAATCTGGCAGTGCTGAAGTTGACGGGGCAGGGCGGGGCAGAGAATACAGATGCCGCAAATAGTCTTCTGGAAGCGGCTGCGCAGCAGGGCTATCTGCCTGCGCAACGTATGCTGGCGGGACTGGCGAGCGAGCGCAGGGACTGGCGCAGCGCGCGGCAATGGTATCTCACTTTGGCAAAGGCAGGTGAGGCCTCAGCGCAAGCGGTTTTGGCAAGCCTTCTGGAACGTGGTCTGGGCGGGGCTGTGGATCACGACGGGGCGGTCAGGTGGTATCGCAAGGCCGCAGCACAAGAGCATTTGCACGCGCAATTTTCACTGGCGGTCATTCTGGCTGAGCGCGGAGACATATCCGAGGCGGCGGATTGGTTTGAAGCGGCGGCCGCGCAGGGTGATGCACGCGCGATGCACAATCTGGCGGGTCTGCTGGCACAAGGGTCAGGGCGCACCAAGGATGAAGCCACTGCGCGCGACTGGTATCTGCGCGCTGCGCAATCCGGCTATGCCCCTGCCATGCGCAATCTGGCGCTGATGCAGGCGCGCGGGCGCGGGGGTGCGCAGTCTTTTCGCTTCGCGCTGGCATGGGCGATGAATGCATATGCGCTGGACGCGTCGGGCACGGCTGATCTGGTGGAGGCGCTGCGCGAGGTCATGTCGGATGCGGCGATTGCTGAGGCGGAGGTTTTGGCCGCGGATTGCCTGCACGCAGGCATTGACTGCGGGTAAACCCTGTCGGGCGCGGGCAGGCCGCTATTGGCAAATTTTGACAAAATTTGCCAATCTGTGCCATTGTTTCGGAAAGAGGAGTGCGCGCCCATGGCCACGATGAATGTCTCGCTGCCCGATCAGATGAAAGCCTGGGTCGAGGCCCAGACCCGCGACGGGCGTTACAGCAATGCCAGCGACTATGTGC
>SKGU01000028.1 GCA_007117255.1 Natronohydrobacter sp.
CCAGTTGATCGCCGAGGGCAAATTGCTGGAAGCGCAGCGTCTTGAGCAGCGCACGAAATTCGATCTCGAAATGCTGGAAGCAACGGGCGTGTGCAACGGGATCGAGAATTATTCGCGCTATTTGACCGGCCGCGCGCCCGGAGAGCCGCCGCCCACGCTGTTCGAATTCATCCCCGACAATGCGATTGTCTTTGCGGATGAAAGCCATGTCTCGGTCCCGCAGATCGGCGGCATGTATCGCGGGGACTACCGGCGCAAATTCACGCTGGCCGAACATGGGTTCCGTCTGCCATCCTGCATGGACAACCGCCCGCTGAAATTCGAAGAATGGGACGCCATGCGCCCGCAATCGGTGTTTGTCAGCGCCACGCCTGCGGCTTGGGAGTTGGAACAGACCGGCGGCGTGTTCACTGAGCAGGTGATCCGCCCCACGGGCCTGATTGACCCGGAAGTGGAAATCCGACCTGTGGCCATGCAGGTCGATGATCTGCTTGATGAAATCCGCAAGGTGGCCGCCCGTGATCTGCGCGTGCTCTGCACGGTTCTGACCAAGCGCATGGCCGAGGATCTGACCGAATATCTGCACGAACAGGGCATCCGCGTGCGCTACATGCATAGCGATATCGACACGATCGAACGGATCGAAATCCTGCGCGATCTGCGGCTTGGGGCGTTCGATGTGCTGATCGGGATCAACCTGTTGCGCGAGGGGCTGGATATTCCCGAATGCGGTCTGGTGGCAATTCTGGACGCCGACAAGGAAGGGTTCCTGCGCTCGGAAACGTCGCTTGTGCAGACGATTGGCCGCGCGGCGCGCAATGCCGATGGCCGCGTGATCATGTATGCTGACCGCATCACCGGCTCGATGGAGCGCGCGCTGCGTGAAACCAATCGGCGCCGTGAAAAGCAGATTGCCTATAATCTGGAACACGGCATCACACCGCAAACAGTTCGTAAAAATGTGGAAGATGTGCTGGCAGGTCTCTACCAGGGCGATACAGACATGGCCCGCGTCACCGCCAAGGTTGAGAAAGTGAAACCCGGCGCGAACCTTCAGGCCCATCTGGAAGGCTTGCGCGCCGATATGCGCAAGGCCGCTGAAAACCTGGAATTTGAAGAAGCCGCCCGCCTGCGCGATGAGGTGAAACGTCTGGAAGCGGTCGAACTCGCCATCGCTGACGATCCGCTGGCACGGCAATCCGCTGTCGACGAAGCCGTGGATCATGCTGTGAAGCCACGCTCGACCGCCGGGCGTCCGGGGCAACGGGGCGGGGTGAAGCGGCGCAAACGCTAATCCTCTCACAGTTGCGCGATTGCCTCTGGAAAACCGCCGCAGCAATCCCACATCGGTAATATGACGCAGGACCGGAACTCCGCGTCTTCTTAGTTACTGTCCCTCGTTCCGCAACTGCGCCCGGTTCCCAAGCCGGGCGCTTTTTCATCTGGACAAGCCCGACGCACCGCGCTTTCATCACGCCCATGATCAGACCTGCAGATGCCAGCCTCAAAACGATCCTGACCCGCACCAAGATGATTGCGGTCGTGGGCGTATCAATGAATGAAATCCGCCCCAGCTTCTATGTGGCGCGCTATCTGAAACTGAAGGGGTTCCGCGTGATCCCGGTCAATCCCGGCCATGCGGGCGAAACCCTTCTGGGCGAGACTGTGCGCGCCACCCTGGCCGACTGCCCGCCCGATGTTGACATGGTCGATATCTTCCGCCGGTCCGAGCATGTGCCGCCCATCGTGGATGCGGCACTGGCCAGTTTTCCGAATCTGAAAACAATCTGGATGCAGATCGGCGTCAGCCACCAGGACGCCGCCGAAAAAGCCCGCGCGCAAGGTGTTGATGTGATCGAAAACCTGTGCCCGAAAATGGAATATCAACGCCTGTTCGGCGAATTGCGCATGGGCGGTATCAACACGGGCATTATTTCCTCGCGCCTATGACGCGCGGCCCAGTTCCATGATGATCGCACCCCCGGCAATCAGGCACATCAGCGCCAGTTTGCGTGGCCCGACCCGCTCTTTCAGGATGAACCACCCGATCAGCGCCGCAAACACGGTGGAGGTTTCGCGCAGCACCGCCGCTTCGCCGACCTTGCCGATCAATGTGGCAATCATCACGGCGCCGAAGCTGATATAGGCGATCAGACCGCCTGCAACCCCGCGCATGAGCAGTGGCAATGGGGCAGGGCGGTGCGTCATGTTGCGGTAGCGCAAAAGCCCCAGCACCATGAAATCCACCGACGAGAGAAAGAAAAACCACGCCAGAAAGGCCAGCGGCTCGCCCGAAATGCGGATCGCCCAGGCGTCATAAGTGGTGTAGATCGCCACCATCACACCCCCGGCCAGTGCCCAGACCAGCCCGATCTTCAGCTTGCGCGGGTCAATACGCTCTTCCGACAGGTTCCGCAGCGCAAGAAGCAGAATCCCCCCCGACAGGCAGGCCACGCCCAGCCATTGCACCAGTGTATAGGATTCGCGGAATATCAGCATGGCCGCGATGACGGTGATAAGCGGCCCTGTGCCGCGCACCACCGGATAAACAACTGTGAAAGCCGCCTTTTCATAGGCCAGCGCCATCGCCATTTTATAGACGAAATGGATCACCACCACACCTGCCAGCACTGGCCACATATGAACAGGCGGCAGGCCGAACCAGAACAGCGCGACCGGGGCCGACATCACCACCAGCGCCAGATCAATTGATCCGCGCGACAGCCAGGGATCATGCGCGCCCTTTTGCAGTGCGCCGAATACCGCATGCGCCAACGCCGCCATCAGCGCCAGCATCGTGGCCAGTCGCGCCCCTTCCGGGGTGCCCACCAGCGATAGCAGCCACTCGTTCATATCGCGCCCGCAGTTTGCTTAACATGTGTCCCATATGCCCGGCGCAGGGGTAGGGCAAGGTGGCTCAGGGTTTGCGCGCCGCTTTCTCGTCCACGCCGGACACCCCTTCGCGCCGCGTCAGTTCCGCCTCAACCTCGGCCAGCGTGACCCCGCGCGCCGCACACATGACCAGCAGATGATAGATCACATCCGCCGCTTCCGAGGTCAGCCGTGCGCGGTCGCCCTTCACAGCCTCGATCACCGCCTCAATGGCCTCTTCGCCGAATTTCTCGGCGCATTTCTCCGGCCCCTTGGCGAGCAGTTTCGCCGTCCAGCTGCTTTCCGGGTTTGCGCCTTGCCGTGCAGCAATCG
>SKGU01000216.1 GCA_007117255.1 Natronohydrobacter sp.
GCAAAATGCGCCCAGACCGTCAGGCAGATCATCGCCAAAGGCAAAGGCCAGATCGCGGCCTGCCCAGACCAGATCGATGCCCTGCACTGTCACCACCTCGCCCGGCGCAGGAAAGCCGCCCAGTCGGGCGCGCAGCGCGTCCGCCTGATCGGGATAGGGCGCGATTGATGTGATCCGCACAGGGGGCAGCGCGTGCAGGGTGCAGCCTGTCAGAGTCGGCAGGCGCAGCTGTGCGACTGCAGAGGTTTCCTTGAGCCTAATCACGCATCCGCCCTCCATCGGGGTCAAAAAAGACAGGGTTGCAGATTTCGACATCGGCGCGGATGCCGCGCAGCTCGTCATCCAGACGCAGGGTTTCACCATGGCGCGCGCGTCCGTTCTCCACAAGCGCCAGCCCAAGCCAGCTTTCCAGCGTCGGCGAATAGCAGACTGATTTCACATGCCCCTGCCCATAAGCCGCCTTGGCCGGTTTGTCGCCGGGGTAAAGATGCGCGCCAGCCGTGATTTCGGATTGCGGGTCCACAGGGCGCAGGCCGACCAGTTGCAGCCGCGCGGGACCGGTCAGTCCGGGGCGCTGGCTTGCGGCTTTGCCGATACAGTCGTTCTTGGCGGCAACCATGCCCTGCAGGCCAAGGTCGAAAGCGGTCACGCGCCCGTCAATCTCGGCATGGGTCACAAAACCCTTTTCGATGCGCAGGACATTGAGCGCTTCCATCCCGTAGGCGCCGCCGCCCAGACCTTCGGCCAAGGCGACAAGCTGGCGGAACAGAGCGGCACCATAGCGCGAAGGCACTGCCAGTTCATAGCCGCGCTCGCCACTGAAGGAGATACGAAACAGCCGCGCGTCGACCCCACCCACCTTGACGAGCGCGCAGCCCATGAAGGGCAGCTCAGGCACATCGCCCAGAAGATGACCGAGCAGCGCGTCCGCCAGCGGCCCAGCAATGGCAAATTGCGCCCAGGCCTCGGTGACAGAGATCAGCCGCACAGCCCAATCCGCACAATAGGCCTGCTGGACGAAATCCAGATGGCGCATCACCTCGCCCGCGGCCGCCGTGGTGGTGGTGATCAGGAAATGCTGGTCATTCAGGCGCGCGCAGGTGCCGTCATCCATGACATGGCCATCCTCGCGCAGCATCAGCCCGTAACGCACGCGGCCCGGTTTAAGGCTGGACATCGTATTTGTGTAAACAAAGTCCAGAAACCGCGCGACCTCCGGTCCCTGCACATCGATCTTGCCCAAGGTGGACACATCACAGACGCCGACCGCGTGGCGCACATGGAGCGTTTCGCGGTTGCAGGCATCGCGCCAGTCGCGGTCGGTGGCCTGTGGAAAATAGGAGGGGCGATACCACAGCCCGGCCTCGATCATCGGCGCGCCCATCTTGCGGGTCTGCGCGTCTGATGTGGTGAAACGCTGGGGCGCGAAACTTGCGCCATAGCCGCCTGCGCCAAGCGCTGCGATGGACACCGGCACGAAGGGCGGGCGGAAGGTGGTCGTGCCTGTGCCGGGGATGGTGCCGCCCGTGGCATCGGCCAGAACCGCCAGCGCGCCCATATTGGACGACTTGCCCTGATCGGGGGCCATGCCTTGGGTCGTGTAGCGCTTCATATGCTCGACCGAGGCGAAGCCTTCGCGCGCGGCCTGTGCCACATCCTTGGTGGTCACGTCATTGGCGAAATCGAGCCATGCGCGGCCCTTGGCCTGCACCTGCCAGAGCGGTGTGATCGCATAGGGCGCATCTTCGGCCTGCGGCAGCTCAGGCTGAGCTGCATTCAACCCCAGCGCGCTCAAAACCTGCGTGGCTGCCCGCGCGCCGCTGTCCAGCGCGCCATGGGTCGAGAAGATGCCCGCCGCAGCACCCACCGGCTGCATTCCCGGCACCATTGCATCGCGCGGGACAAATGCGGCGATCGCTTCATACCAGACCGGGCGGCCGTTCATATGGCAGGCCAGATGCAGCGACGGGTTCCAGCCGCCGGATAGCGCCAGCGTGTCGGCGTCCAGCCGCATCTCGCGGCCCTGATGGCGCAGGGTGACAGAGTGCAACCCGTGACGCCCGCGTGTGCCGATCACCTCGCCCTGATAGGTTTTGAAAGGCGTATCCGCCGTGATGTCGCGCGGATCTATATAGGCGCGGATATCCATCCCATCGGCGGCCAGCGCCTTGGCTGTGGCGAGTGCGTGGTCATTATTGCCAAACACCACTACGCGGCCCGGATCGACCGCGAAGCGGTGCCAGTAGCTTGCGACGGCGCTCAAGAGCATGACACCCGGTCGGTCATTATCGGGATGCGCGATGGGGCGTTCCAGCGCGCCTGTGGCGAGGATGGCGTGCTTGGTCGTGATGCGCCAGTAGCATTCGCGCGGGGTTCGGCCCGGTGCGGCTTGGTGCAGGCTGACGCGCTCTAGCGCGCTATAGACCCCGCCATCATAGGCCCCGAAAACGCTGGTGCGCGGCATCAGCCGGACATTCGGCAGAACCGCCAGTTCCGCCAGCACCCGCGCGGCCCAAGTTTCGCCCGATATCCCGTCGATCTGGCCCATATCGGACAACAGCCGCCCGCCCATCTGCCGGTCTTCTTCGCACAGGATCACATCTGCGCCCGCCCGCGCTGCGGTCAAAGCGGCCATCAGCCCCGCCGGGCCAGAGCCGATCACCAACAGATCGCAAAAGGCGAATGCCTTCTCATGCGGGGCGTCCTGATGCGATTGCGGCAAGCGCCCCAGCCCTGCCGCGCGGCGGATCAGCGGCTCGTACAGCCCCTCCCAGAAGGCGCGCGGCCACATGAAGGTCTTGTAATAGAACCCCGCGCCCAGAAAGGGCGAGAGCAGGTCATTCACCGCCATCACGTCGCGCCGCACGGACGGCCAGCAATTCTGCGCGCGCGCCTGAAGCCCCTGATGCAGTTCCTGCATTGTGGCGCGGATATTGGGGTGCCACGCGCCATCGCGCTGCAGCTCCAGCAGGGCATTGGGTTCCTCGCTGCCTGCGGTCATGACTCCGCGTGGACGGTGGTATTTGAACGACCGACCGCACAGCCGCACGCCGTTGGCCAGAAGGCTTGATGCCAGCGTGTCGCCCTCAACCCCCGTCAGCGCGCGCCCGTCGAAGCTGAAGCCCAGCTTGCGCGCCCGGTTCAGCGCAATGCCGCCTGTGTCACGGCGCTTCATCGGGCACCTTCCAGCGTCACGCCGC
>SKGU01000187.1 GCA_007117255.1 Natronohydrobacter sp.
CGCCAGCGCCAGCCCCGGCGCAGTCGCGCGCAGCTCTTGCAGGCGCGCAGGCGTGACCATTTCAGCGGCCAGAACAAGTGCCCGCGCTGCGCCATCGTGCACGACAACAGGCACGCCAAGCCGCAAATCAGCGCGCGCGCGATTGATCTTTTCAACGGGGCTCAGCCCAAAGGCCATGTCGGTCCCTCCGGTAAATACCTGTCAGGTGTAATCCGCATTTGAAAGAAATGAAACAATTCGCCATCTTACGACACGTCCGCGTGAGGGTTTTGTTGCAAATCTTGTTCTGAGGCACAGCGCTGCGCATCTCTTCACTCAGAAACACGAAAGGGTGAACCCATGGCGAAGCTGAACAAGATTTTGCTGGTCGATGATGACGACGATTTGCGCGAGGCGCTGTCCGAACAGCTTGTAAGCACGGATGAATTCGATGTCTTTGAAGCAGGCAATGGCGCCGAGGCAATCGAACAGGTGCGCGCCGGGCAGTATGACATTGCGATCCTCGACGTTGGCCTGCCCGATACAGACGGGCGCGAATTGTGCAAGCGCATGCGCAAACTGGGCTTCAAATCGCCGGTCATCATGCTGACCGGGCATGATTCGGACGCGGACACGATCCTTGGGCTGGATTCCGGGGCCAATGACTACATCACCAAACCGTTCAAACTGCCTGTCCTGCTGGCCCGCATCCGCGCACAGCTGCGCCAGCACGAACAGTCCGAGAACGCGGTTTTCCAGCTTGGCCCGTATCTGTTCAAGCCTGCGCAGAAAATGCTGGTGGATGAAAATGATCGCAAGATCCGTCTGACCGAGAAGGAAACCAACATTCTGAAATTCCTTTACCGCGCACCTGACGGGGTGGTTCCACGCGATATCCTGCTGCATGAGGTCTGGGGCTATAACGCGGGCGTCACCACGCATACGCTGGAAACGCATATCTACAGATTGCGTCAGAAAATCGAGCCTGATCCCAGCAATGTGTCGCTGCTGATGACGGAATCTGGCGGATATCGGTTGGCTTCGTGAGCAGGGGTGCGGCTTATTGTTGCTTGAATCGAATATAATGCTAAGATGTAAGGGCGATTGTTCTTCCAGTTGACTATCTTGACGCGTCGCGGGCAACGACGCACGGTCTCCCTGTTGGATTAAGTCCGGGCGTAAAGCCCGGACTTTTTTTATGCGCCGAGCCCTTGTTGCCGGGCGCTGGGGCGTGCATCAAGGGTGTCGCTTCAGACCGGAGATCGCCATGCCTTTGACCCTTGCCACCTGGAACATCAACTCGGTCCGCCTGCGCGCCGATCTTGTCTTGCGTCTGCTGCGCGAGGAAGCGCCCGACATCCTGTGCCTTCAGGAATGCAAAAGCCCGGTGGACAAGATCCCGTTCGAGCTGTTTGCCGCAGCGGGCTATCCGCATTGGGTCGCACGCGGGCAGAAAGGCTATAACGGCGTTGCGATCCTGTCGCGCCTGCCGCTGGAAGATGCGGGCCATATCGACTGGTGCGCGCGCGGCGATGCCCGCCATGTGGCCGGGCGTCTGGAAAACGGCGTGACGATCCATAACTGCTACATTCCCGCCGGTGGCGATGTGCCCGACCGGACTGTGAACGAGAAATTCGGCCACAAGCTCGATACCCTGACCGAAATGCGCGCCCATTTCCGCGACAGCCGGCCTGAGAAATCCATCCTTGTGGGTGATCTGAACATCGCCCCGCGCGAAGATGACGTCTGGTCTCACAAGCAGCTTCTCAAGATCGTCTCGCATACCCCGATTGAAGTCGATCACCTGACCGCGCTGCAAGAGGACGGGCACTGGACCGACATCACACGGCAGGACATTCCCGAAGGTCTGCTGTATTCATGGTGGTCCTACCGCGCCCGCGACTGGGACGCCGCCGACAAGGGGCGCAGGCTTGACCACATCTGGGCCAGCCGCGATATCGCCGCCGCGGGTCACGGCTCGCGCATCCTGCGTTCTGCGCGCGGATGGGAAAAACCCTCCGATCATGCCCCGGTCTTTGCCAGCTTCGCGCTCTGACCCCCTTTCCCTTTGGCCCCTCGCAGCCCATATAGGCGGAAAGGACAGTCAGTCAGACACGAGGGCAAGATGCTGGAATTTGGAAAACCGACCGCAGAAGCCGATCCGATCTCCGACGGGACGGATCAGACCTTCATGGAACAAGTGATCGAGGCCAGCCGCGAGGTGCCGGTCATTGTGGATTTCTGGGCCCCGTGGTGCGGCCCGTGCAAAACCCTTGGCCCGGCACTGGAAGCCGAAGTGCGCGCTGCCAAGGGCAAGGTTCGCATGGTCAAGATCAATATCGACGAAAACCAGGCCGTCGCAGGCCAGTTGCGCGTGCAATCCATCCCCACGGTCTATGCTTTCTTTCAGGGCCAGCCGGTCGACGGGTTTCAGGGTGCGCAGCAACCCTCACAACTCAAGGAATTCGTGGCCAAACTCGCAGGGCTTGCAGGCGAAGACAGCCTGTCCGCCGCGCTCGATGAAGCCGACACCATGCTTGACGAAGGCGCCATCACCGATGCGGCGCAGATTTACGCTGCCGTCCTGTCAGAAGAAGACACCAACGCCCGTGCCCTTGCCGGGCTGGTGCGCACGCAAATCGCGTCTGGCAGTCTGGATCAGGCCGAAGCGCTTCTGAACAACGCCCCGGCCGCAATTGCCAACGCCCCCGAACTCGATGCTGCACGCGCAACACTGGCGCTGGCACAGCAGGCACAATCTGCCGGTCCCGTGGACGATCTACGCGCCGCGCTGGAGGCTGATCCGGCCAATCATCAGGCGCGTTTCGATCTGGCGCAGGCGCTCTACGCCACAGGCCAGACAGAAGCCGCGATTGACGAATTGCTGGACCTGTTCCGCCGCGATCGCGACTGGAATGACGGCGCGGCCAAGACCCAGCTCTTCACAATCTTCGACGCACTCAAACCCAATGATCCGCTGGTTGCCAAGGGCCGTCGTCGGCTCAGCTCGATGATATTTGCCTGATCGCCTGATCGCATTAGGTACGTCAAGATGTCTCATTTGCAAAACCTGCCCGATCTGATCCCGATCTTCCCGCTTCCGGGCGCGCTTTTGCTGCCGCGTGCCCGTTTGCCGCTGCATATTTTCGAGCCGCGCTATCTGGCGATGATCGAAGACTGCATGAAGACCCCACATCGTCTGATCGGCATGGTCCAGCCGCGTGACACCCCTGATGCCGAGAAGCGCCCGCTTCACATGATCGGCTGCGCTGGTCGCCTGACCGCGTTTTCCGAAACTGAAGACGGGCGCTATTTGATCACGCTGACCGGAAAATCGCGCTTCCGCATCCGTGACGAGGTGGCGGGTTTTACCCCCTATAGGCGCACCGAAGTGGCATGGGACGGGTTCGAACGCGATCTGGGCCACGAAGAAAAAGACGCGGGCCTGAAACGTGATGCGTTTTTTGACCTGCTCAAGCGGTTTTTCAAAAAGCACCAACTGTCCACAGACTGGGAAAGCCTGACCGAAGCCGATGACGAGTTACTTATCAATTCGCTATCCATGCTCTGCCCGCTTGACCCAGATGACAAGCAGGCCCTGCTTGAAGCCCCTTCGCTTGAAACTCGGCGCGAAACCTTGGTCATGCTGATGGAGTTCTCAATGCGTGGCGGTGGCGGCGATGAGGAAATTCTGCAATGAACGACGCCCCTGCGCCGCGTCGTCTGACAGATCGTCATATGCTGGAAGCACTGGTATGCCCCGTCACAAACGGTCGGCTAAGCTACGATTCTCGACGGCAGGAGCTTGTATCGAAAGCAGCGCATCTTGCCTTTCCCATCCGCAACGGCATTCCCATCATGCTGGTTGATGAAGCGCGCGAGATTGACTGAGCCCGATCCCACTGACCCGCAAACGCGAAACGCCTTGATCCGTGAAGATCAAGGCGTCCCGAGTAGAAACCACACGCCGTTGTTCAGGCGACGTGCTTGGAGAGCCGGTCGAAGACCTTTGTGTGATCGTCCTTCCGGTGTTCACTGTAAACTTATAGCGCAACCCTTAACGCAGGTTTAAGTGAGTTTCGCTCTTTCAGCCAATTTGTACAAACCAGAAGACACGCTTTGCCGGTTTTTTCACCATAGTTAACCATGTTTCAGCAGCCCGAACGCGATTTTGCGCACAATCGACCATCGGCCAAAGCACTGTGTATAAAACGGTGACAACTAGTTCGAAACCTACAGCCAATCCCGCAAAACGGGAATCAGGGGCAGGTCTGCAGGTGGCATCGGATAGTCCCGCAGATTCGCAGGGCGCACCCATTTCAACGCCTGCCCCTCGCGGCTTTGCAGCGCGCCCTGCCATTTCCGACAGACAAACAATGGCATCAGCAAATGAAAATCTTCATAGGCATGGCTGGCAAAACTCAGCGGGGCCAGGCAACTGGCCCAAGTATCGATCCCCAGCTCTTCCTGCAATTCGCGAATTAACGCGGCTTCAGGCGTTTCACCCGGCTCGATCTTGCCGCCGGGAAATTCCCAAAGACCGGCCATGGATTTACCCTCTGGCCGCTGCGCCAGCAGCACCCGACCATCAGCATCGACCAGCGCAACAGCGGCGACAAGAACAACCTTCACGACCGGTAATCCGCGTTGATCTCGATATAGCGATGGGTCAAATCACAGGTCCAGACTGTCGCGGACCCGACACCCAGCCGCAAATCCACACCAATCACCAGATCCGTGCCCCGCATATAGCTTGCGCCGATCTCTTCGACATAGCTGGGGGCGACCTGCCCGTTCATGGCGACCAGATGCGGGCCAAAGCGGATCGACAGGCGGTCCCTGTCAGCCTCTGCGCCCGATTTGCCAACGGCCATGACGATGCGGCCCCAATTCGGGTCTTCACCAGCGACTGCGGTTTTCACCAGCGGTGAATTGGCAATCGCAAGCGCGACCTTGCGCGCATCGGCATCCGAACGCGCGCCAGTCACAACCACCTCGATGAATTTCGTGGCCCCTTCGCCATCACGCACCACCTGATGTGCCAGATCCAGCATGACCTGGCACAAAGCAGAGGCGAAGGCCCGTGCATCATCACTTTGCGCATCTGTGATTTCAGGCGCATCGCTTTGTCCGGTCGCGGCGATCAGCAGCATATCAGACGTCGATGTGTCGCTATCGACAGTAATGCAGTTAAAGCTGCGATCGGTCTCTTTGGAAACCAGAGAGTGCAGCACCGGACGCGCGATCTTGGCATCGGTGAAGATATAGACCAGCATCGTCGCCATATCCGGCGCGATCATGCCAGAGCCTTTGGCGATCCCGGCAATCTTGACCATGTGTCCGCCAATCGCCACTTCAGCGCAAGCGCCTTTGGCGAATGTGTCCGTCGTCATGATTGCGCGCGCGGCATCGGTCAGGCCGTTCTCGGACAGACCTGAGACCAGATCATCCAGCGCATCGGTGATCCTGCCATGCGGCAGCGCCTCGCCGATCACGCCGGTTGATGAAGTGAAAACGCGCTCTTGCGGCAAATCCAGTTTTGCGGCGACACAAGCGCAAATCGCGTTAACCGATTGTAAACCGTTCACACCTGTGAACGCATTGGCATTGCCGGAATTGACCAGTATCGCGGCCCCTTTGGTCGTATCCGCTCCGATCTTGGCCTGTGCATCCAATACGGATGCTGCGCGTGTGGCGGATCGTGTAAAGGTGCCCGCCATCACTGTTCCCGGCGCAAGATGCGCCAGCATGACGTCTGTGCGGCCTTTGTAACGCACCCCGGCCTGCGCGACAGCGAAACGCGTGCCCTTGATCACGGGCAGATCAGGAAACCGCTCTGGAGCCAATGGCGACACCTGCGGACCCGGATTGCCCTTGTCATCCTGCAAGGCCCTGAGTCGGGCTTTCAAGGCCTTGATCTTGGTTCTGAGCTTCTTTTTCTCGCCCATTGAAGCGCTCCATGCCAAAGCGCCAGCCCGACACGGGCTGGCCTTGGCATGTCCTACACCGCCGCAGATCAGTCGTCCAGAAGCTCGGTCTGCATCAGCAAGGACGGGTCCAGACCCTCATAGTTGCGCTCGATCGTTGCCGCTTCGGTGGCGCGGGTCAGTTCGGCCTGTGCGGCTTCGCGTTCAAGATTCTGCATCAGCGCCTCGCGGACCTCTTCCAGCGCTGGGGCGGACGACATGCGGGTGTCGTTCAACAACACCAGATGCCAGCCAAACTGGGTTTCCAAAGGCCCCATGTATTCGCCAACTTCCAACGCCTGAACGGCTTCTTCAAATTCGGGAATCATCGCACCAAGACCAAACCAGCCCAAAGAACCGCCACCCTGCGCTGCGCCATCCATCGAATGTTCGACCGCCAGTTCTGCGAAATCCGCGCCCTCATCGAGCAAGGCTCTCAACTCAAGCGCCTGCTCTTCGGTCTCGACAATGATATGTGAGGCGTTGAATTCAGGTGCGGGTTCGCGGCCGTCAAATTCCGTCACGAAAGCGGTATAGGCTTCGGTAATTGCCTCTTCCGTAACGGCCTCGGCCGCGGCGCGGGTTAACGCAGCGTTCGCAATGAAAGCACGTTGTTCATTCTCGAAGGCGACCTGCTCGCGCGGCGACAATGTGCCTTCGGCTTCCTGCATGATGGCAGTCTGTTCGATCAACTGCTCGACCAGCGGTTGAAACAGGGCATCTGCGGGCATGCCGCGGAATTGTTCCGGCAGGCCGTCGCGGGCCGCGAGAACATGGCCAAGCGTGATCTCAGTGCCATTCACAATGGCGACCACAGTGTCACGGGTGGGCGCATCCTGCGCAACGACCGGGGCCGAAACCGCAAGAATGGCTGCGAATGCAGCGCTTGTGCGCGAAAAACTGAGCATATTTCCTACTCCTGACAGGGCGCGACAAGCGCGCAACGTTGACACTTTTGGGGCCGCCCATTACATCGCTGACAGGTCTGGCCAGCTTGGACCGCGCGGTTTACTAGGCCCTTCTATGGAAGCCTGCGCGCAGCGACAAGCCCGGCACCAATAATAGACCATGACGATTTGGTTAGCGGCGGGACAAACCCACTGCGCATAGGCATAAAAGGCAGAACACGCATGCTGGGTCTTGGAGCGATCTCGAAGAAGGTTTTCGGAACGGCAAATGATCGGAAGGTCAAGTCCGTCCGCCCGCTGGTCGCCCGGATCAACGCGCTGGAACCCGAATTCGAAGCGCTGTCCGACGACGGGCTGGTCGCCAAGACAGCCGAACTCAAAGAGCGCGTTGCAGGTGGTGAAAGCCTGGACAGCGTGCTGCCCGAAGCCTTTGCCAACTGCCGCGAAGGGGCACGCCGCGCGCTGGGGCTGCGGGCCTTTGATGTGCAGTTGATCGGCGGGATTTTCCTGCATCAAGGCAATATCGCTGAGATGAAAACCGGCGAGGGCAAGACCCTTGTGGCGACATTTCCTGCCTATCTGAACGCGCTTTCGGGCCTTGGTGTCCATGTGGTGACAGTCAATGACTACTTGGCAAAGCGCGACTCTGAATGGATGGGCAAAGTGTTTGCGAAGCTCGGTATGCGCTGCGGGGTGGTCTATTCCCAGCAACCGACAGCCGAGAAGAAAGAGGCCTATGATGCCGATGTGACCTATGCCACCAATAACGAGCTTGGGTTCGACTATCTGCGCGACAACATGTGCATGCGGCTGGAAGATATGAACCAGCGCGGTCACAACTTCGCCATCGTGGATGAGGTCGACTCGATCCTGATCGATGAAGCCCGGACACCGCTGATCATTTCTGGCCCGTCGCAGGACCGTTCGGACCTTTATGTGAAGGTCGATGCGCTGATCCCACTTCTGCAACCCGAACATTACGTTATCGACGAGAAAATCCGCAACGCCACGCTGAGCGACGAGGGCAACGAATTTATCGAAGAAAAGCTGCACGAGGCTGGCATTCTGCCGCCGGAGCAGTCGCTTTACGACCCGGAATCGACAAGCCTTGTGCATCACGTCAATCAGGGTCTGCGCGCGCATAAACTATTCAATCGCGATCAGAATTACATCGTGCGCGATGGTGAAATCGTGCTGATTGACGAATTCACGGGCCGCATGATGGTGGGGCGGCGTCTGTCTGAGGGTCTGCATCAGGCGATCGAGGCGAAAGAGAATGTCGCCATCAAACCGGAAAACGTGACCTATGCCTCTGTCACGTTTCAGAACTATTTCCGCCGCTACAAGAAGCTGGGCGGCATGACCGGTACGGCATCGACCGAAGCGCCTGAATTCCGCGAAATCTATGATCTGGGCGTGGTTGAAATTCCGACCAACCTGCCGATTGCGCGTCTGGATGAGCATGATCAGGTTTACCGGACATCGGCTGAGAAGATGGGCGGCGTGCTGAAGGAAATTCGCGAGGCGCATGAAAAGGGCCAACCGATCCTTGTGGGCACCACATCTATCGAAAAGTCCGAAGAGCTGTCTGACATGCTGAAAAAGGCGGGCATCGCGCATAATGTGCTGAACGCACGCCAGCATGAAAAAGAAGCGCAGATCGTTGGTGAGGCTGGCCGTCTGGGGGCTGTGACCATTGCGACAAACATGGCTGGGCGCGGCACCGATATCCAGTTGGGCGGCAATGTGGAAATGCGCGTCATGCAAGCGCTGGAGGCAGACCCTGACGCTGATCCCGCAGAGACTCGCGCGCGCATCGAGGCTGAGGTCGCCGACGAAAAACAGAAGGTCATTGCGGCCGGTGGCCTGTTCGTGCTTGCAACGGAACGCCACGAGAGCCGCCGTATCGACAATCAGTTGCGCGGACGCTCTGGTCGTCAGGGCGATCCGGGGCGGTCTGTGTTCTTCCTGAGCCTTGAAGATGATCTGATGCGCATTTTCGGCTCGGAACGGCTGGAAAAAGTGTTGTCCACGCTCGGCATGCAGGAAGGTGAAGCGATCGTTCACCCCTGGGTAAACAAGTCGCTGGAAAAGGCGCAGGCCAAGGTCGAGGGACGCAATTTCGACATTCGCAAGGAATTGCTGAAATACGATAACGTGATGAATGACCAGCGCCGCGTGATCTTTGATCAGCGTCTGGAAATCATGGAATCCGACGATCTGTCAGAGGTCGTCGATGATATGCGCCATCAGGTCATTGACGACGTGATCGAGGCGCATATGCCTGAGAAATCCTATGCCGAACAATGGGATCTGGAAGGCATGCGCGAGCAGACCATGGAGAAGCTTGGTCTGGACCTGCCCATTGTCGAATGGGGCGAGGAAGACGGCGTTGATCAGGAGGTGATGCGCGAACGGATGGTGGAAGCGTCGGATGCGCTGATGGCGCAGAAGCTGGAACAGTTCGGCGAAGCGACGTTGCGCAATCTGGAAAAGCAGATCCTGCTGGAAACGATTGACCGCAAATGGCGCGAACATCTGCTGACGCTGGATCACTTGCGCTCTGCTGTGCGGTTCCGGGGTTATGCGCAGAAAGACCCGCTGAACGAATACAAGGCCGAAGGGTTCCTGCTGTTCGAGAAGATGCTGAACTCGCTGCGCGAGGACGTCACGCGTTATTTGTCACGCATCCGCCCGCTGAGCGAGGAAGAACAGCGCGAGATGATGCGTCAGGTCGCGTTGCAACAGCAAAGCATGGCGGTGGCCGAAGAGAATGCAGGCGAAGCGCCCGTGCCATTGGTTGAGGGCTTCGACGAGACGAACCCGGACACATGGGGAAATCCAGGGCGCAATGATCCTTGCCCCTGTGGATCGGGCAAGAAGTTCAAGCATTGTCATGGCAGCGTGCTGTAATCTGCGCTGATCATGGCCTTTGTTTCAATCTGGGCCGGAGAGACATAGTTCGGCCTCAAAGCTGCCCGAATCGGTTCGTACCTTAGGCTTGACGAAACAGGAGTCAGGTGCGGTCATGGAAAAGCAGACCATCATTCGTGGTGCAGCCATTGTTGTGGCGGGGATTGCAGCCTCTACCTTTGGTGCGCAGCATCTTTTGGGGGGCAAGCAGAGCCCCGCGACCGACACGCAGGCTTCGATGCAGGCGCAATCACCGCAGGTCATGGGCGCGGGCGTGATGGGCAATCTGTCCACGCAGTCACCCAGCGATGCGCTTCACCTGGAAGACACCAGCTTTACGGCCTTGTCAGACGGCAAGCGCAATAGGCCGGCGTTGGAGACAGGCACTGATTTTGCACCCAAGCTGGCCCTGGCTGAGGGTGTAGACCCTGTTGAGGCGCCGGTCGACTGCACTCCACATCTGGTATCGCGCCCCGCTGTGGATGCACTGATTGAACTGTCGCTGGATGCGCCGTGCCACGCCAATGAACGACTTGTTGTCAGCCATGATGATCTGGCCTTCAGCGCCTACACGACAGACAATGGCTCTTTCTCTGCCTATATTCCCGCACTGTCGTCCGATGCAAAGATTGACGTGTTCCTGTCAGATGACATTTTCCTGCAAACGGCAGTCCAGATTGACGATGTAGACGCACATGCCCGCGTTGTTCTGCAATGGAGCGGCGATGCCGCGTTTTCGCTACATGCCTACCATCGCGATGCCCGTTACGGTGAGGACGGTCATATACACGCGCTCAAGCCATTCGACGCCGCACTGGACGAGGCCTTTCTGATATCACTTGGCGAGAACCGTGGGCCGGAGCCGATGCTGTCCGAGATTTACTCGATCCCTTCGCATATGGCGGCCAGCAGCCGGGTTGAACTGGAATTGCAGTTCAGCGCGCAGCAATGCGGCGAGACAGTATCAGCCTTTGTGCTGAACACCGGGTCTGGCGTTTCCGCAGAAGTGAAAGAAGCCAGCTTTGCTTTGCCGGGCTGCCCCGCTGAGAACGGCGCTCTGGTGATGGAACTTCCGATGATCACACCACAGCATGCAGAACTGCCCTTCGGTACCGAGATGATGACACTGGAAATTCAACCGTGATCCTGCGCGGGGCACCGCGTCAAGGCTGTAAAAAGCCTTCGCTCCGAAAGCTGATCTCGCAAGATTTTCCAATGATCAGGTGATCATGCAACGTGATTGACAAGGCGTCCGCTGCCGCACAAATGCTTCGTGTCATGCTGATATCGGCTTCCGAAGGGGCTGGGTCGCCAGACGGATGATTATGCACAAGAATCAGCGCTGTCGCATTCAGTTCAAGCGCGCGGCGCATCACTTCGCGCGGATAAACCGGCACATGGTCAACTGTACCTTCGCCCAGCACCTCATCCGCAATCAACATGTTCTTTCGGTCCAGAAACAAGACACGAAATTGCTCAGTTTCGCGATGCGCCAGCATCGTATGGCAATAATCCAGCAGCGCTTGCCAACCAGAGATAACAGGTCGACGCATGACTCGCGCACGCGCCATGCGTTTCGCGCAGATTTCCAGCAACCTGAATTCTGCGATCACATCATCCCCCACCCCAGCGACGGTCAACAAACGCTGGCGCGGGGCCGTGATCACTCTGTTGATGTCACCAAAGGTTTCAAGCAAGCTGCACGCGATGGGTTTGACATCCCGTTCAGGGATCACCCGCAATAGAATCAGTTCCAACAGCTCTTTATCCTGGCTTGCTTCTGACCAAGGACGAAACGCCTGATCAATTGCCGTGAGAACATGTGCTGGTTGCGCAGAGGACACAGCCCGCGATCCGTCCGGAATATGACCAATGCGCCTTGAAAATAAAGGCAAACCATATTCCGTAAGGCTATGATGTTCCTGATGCATTCACCAAGTATGTCATGCAGAGTCATAACATTACCTTAACCATGACTTTTTCTTACCAGAATTGTTGCCAGACCTA
>SKGU01000022.1 GCA_007117255.1 Natronohydrobacter sp.
AACGCGCTGGCGATCTCGGCCTCGGCCATGCCGATCCCCGTGTCGGCAACGCTCAGGCTGATTTCGTTCGGCATCTCGGTTTCCAATGACACCAGGATACGGCCGGTTTCCGTGAACTTCACCGCGTTGGACAAAAGCGCATGAAATATCTGCCGCACGCGCTTTCGGTCCCCGCGTCGAATTTGCGCTTTCGAGCGGTTCAGATTGATGTCCAAAACCAGACCCTTTGCGCTGGCCTGTTTACCAAACGCCTGTGTCAGTTCATCCAGCAGCGCTATCAGATCAAAATCCGCTTCGCTTAAGACGATAGTTTCATTTTCCAGCGCAGCAAGATCCAGAACATTGCCCAGAACGTCGCTCAAGCCATGTGCGGCTTCCATTACAAACTGCAAATTCTGTATGTTTTCAGGTGTCTGGCTTGTTCCAATCAGGATATCCGCCATGCCTATGATTGCTGTCAGTGGGGTCTGCATTTCATGGCTCATTGTCGCCAGAAAAGCGGATTTTGCACGGCTGGCGCGTGCTGCGGCATCGCGCGCGGCCGCAATGGCGCTGACATCACTGGCGGAACCACGAAAGCCTGCAAACCCACCCTCAGCGTCACAAAAGGGGACTGCGCTGATCTGGATATAGCGTGTAACCCCCGCCGAGGTTTGCAGGGTCAATTCTTCATTTTCAATCGCACAATGAGGAGCGGCAAACAAGCTGCTGAGCGCGCGCCCAGCCCTGTGCGGATCACTGAAGCCAAGCGGAAGCGAATCGACTGGCATGCCAAGGATGTTTTCTGCCAGAAGCCCCAAGCCAAGCGCCATCGTATCCGAGATATATGTCATCCGACTTTCAGAATCGATCTCGAAGAACCATGCGCCGCTGACACGGGCAATATCAGACATCCTGCCGAACAATTGCCGATTGGCTTCGCGCGCAGAAACCAGATCGGAAATATCTTCGAGCGTTGCCACCAGATAAGTGGCCTCTGCGCCGGGTTGTGGCACCGGGCGCAAAGAAATCTCGGCCCATGCCTGCGACCCGTCGGCCGTGGAAATCTCCAGCACGAAGCGCCCGGCAGCCCGTTCATGTATGGCAGCCTCCAATCGGGCGCGCGTGTCTGATTGCGGAATGACTTGCCACAAGCGTTCGACCCCTGCACCGACAATATCGCCAAGGCTGAGACCGATCGCATTCAGAAAACCGTCACTGGCAAATATGAATCGGTCACTACCGGCAGCAACTTCAATGACTGCAAGGCTTGTGCCGGATGCGGCGATAACCGTTTTGAGCAAATTTTCGCGCTGGGTCGCGCTTTTCTGAGCCTGTCGTAAGGCCAGAAGATTGCGTACACGAATACGCAATTCTTCAATGTTAACGGGCTTTTTCAGGAAATCGGTTGCGCCAGCCTGAATTGCATCCATCCGTGTGCCCGGATCATCATCAGCCGTGATCATGATGATTGGCAGGTGTTGCGTGGCTTCTTCCGAGCGCAGCAAACGAATGGCTTCGACACCTTTCATATCTGGCAAACGGTGATCGAAAATTGCTAGATCAGCCCCGTTGCGGCATGCCGCCAGACCCTCTGCCGCGGTTTCGAAATCGCTTAATTCATAAGTGCCGACAGCATCGAATGCCGCTTTCAGAACATGCAACACAAGTCTGTTGTCTTCGACAATCACGATCTTCACGGGTACACGCCTCAAACTCGACTTTTCCAGAGCTTGAAGGCTAAAAATTTATATAAGTTTAAAATGCATTGCTTCGATCGGGAAACGCCTTGATTTTCGTGGCACTTCGCCATGCGCCATTGCAGCTTGTCCAAGTAGCCGCCTATGGTTTTCGGGTCGCCTTCGGGGTGTGAGGCAACTCAGGAACGAACGACTTCCGATGCCAACAAATGGCATGCTGCTGCGCCCGTGGCAGTCGGCAGCGCTTGAGGCACCTCGCTGCGACAGACCGGCATGACATGAGGGCAGCGGGGGTGAAAGGCGCAACCAGAAGGCGGATTGATCGGATTGGGGATCTCACCCGTCACAGGTGTACGCCTGCGCCCCGACAGGGCCAGATCTGGTACAGCGTCCAGCAACATGCGTGTGTAGGGGTGCTGCGGTTCAAGGAAAAGCCGTTTCGCATCGGCGATTTCAACCAGTCGGCCCAGATACAACACGCCAATGCGGTTCGCCATATGGCGCACGACGCTCAGATCATGGCTGATCAACAGATAGGTCAGTCCGAATTCATCTTGCAGATCGCGCATGAGGTTCAGGATCTGCGCCTGAACAGACACATCCAGCGCCGAGGTCGGCTCATCACAGACGATGAATTCCGGCTTGGACGACAACGCGCGGGCAATCGCGATGCGCTGACGCTGCCCACCTGAAAATTCATGCGGGAATTTCGCAGCATCTTTCGCGGACAGCCCGACCAGCTCAAGCAAACGCCCGACTTCATTGCTGACCGCAGCCCCGCGCAACAATCCGAATGTATGGATTGGTTCAGAAATGATGTCACCCACCCGCCAGCGCGGGTTCAGACTGGCAAACGGGTCTTGAAAGATCATCTGAAAGCGGCGGCGCAAGGCGCGCATCTTCGCGCCGGATGCGAAATCCATTTCCTCGCCATCAAAGCGGATCGTGCCCGCCGAAGGCTCCAGCAGCCCCACAATCATCTTGGCAATGGTGGATTTGCCAGACCCGGATTCGCCCACCAGTGCAAAGGTTTCCCCGCGCCGGATCTCGAAATTCACATCGGCATTGGCGGTCAGAAATTGCCTGTCCTCGCGCTCGATCACGCGGTTCAGCCAGGGTTTCGACACATCGAACCGCCGTGTCAGCCCTTCGACAGACAGAAGCACGTCAGACATTCTGCGCCTCCTTTTCATAGAGCCAGCACGCCACTTGCCGCCCGCCCTCGCGCGCGACAAGCTCCGGGCGTTCGCTGCGGCAGCGGTCAAACACGCGCGGGCAGCGCGGGTTGAAGGCACAGCCCTGCGGGATGGCGTTCAGGCGTGGCATGGAACCGGGGATCTGAACCAACCTGTCAGCCGTCTGGGTCAGTGTCGGAATAGACCCCATCAGCCCGGAGGTATAAGGATGCTCGGCCTTCTGGATCACATCGCGGACAGCCCCGATTTCCGCCAGACGTCCGGCATAGAGCACCGCCACGCGGTCTGCCGTTTCCGCAATCACACCCAT
>SKGU01000232.1 GCA_007117255.1 Natronohydrobacter sp.
AAGGGGATCGGCTCAGAAATTCATTGACGTTTTGCTGATAAATTGTCAATGAATTTCTGGAAAACGCCTGTTCGGCATGATTGCGAGGATCGTTTATGACCTTTCCAGACCCAGATAGCCGTGCAGATATCGGCCCCGTCGTCAGTTCTTCGCATCTGGCCGCGTCCAGCCTGCCTGCGCTGTCAGAGGTCGAATTCGCCCTGACCATGGCCAACCATTCCTTTCAACGCTGGATGGTGCGGGGCATGACAGCGGCGGGGTTGCCGGGCCTTGCGCCGCTTGACGTGCTGATCCTGCATCTGGTGCAGCATCGTGCGCGCCCCAAATCGCTGGCTGATATCTGCCTTGTGCTGAATATCGAGGACACGCATCTGGCCAATTACGCAATTCGCAAGCTGGACAGGCAGGGGCTTGTCGCCACAGGGCGTTCGGGCAAGGAAAAGACCATTGCCATTACCGACAAGGGGGCAAAGTTCTGCGCCCGCTATGGCGCGATCCGCGAAGCGCTGGTCTTGCAGGCCGCGCAGCAGCTAGGCCACGACCCGGCAGAATTAAGCCGCATGGCCGCAACCTTGCGTGCGCTGTCAGGGGCATATGATCAGGCCGCGCGGGCCGCTGCGGCCATGTAGGGGCAGGCTGTCAGGCGTCGGTGTCTGGTTTCCACGCGGCCAATTCTGCGAGCATGGGGCCTAGCACAGCCCGCAACCGGGTTGCACGCTCATTGTCCCATGCCCAAGGCGGGCATTCGTGCATATAGGTGGCTTGGGCCAGTTCAAGCTGGACCGCGTGGCGGCCTTGGTCGGGGCGGCCATAGTGGCGCGTGGTCCAGCCGCCAAGGAACCGGCCATTCAGGACATGCGAATATCCCTGCGCCTGCGCGCAATGGCGCAGGGTGATGGCCTCGAGCGCTGGCGCGCAGCTCGTGCCGCGATTGGTGCCGATGTTCAGGTCCGGCAAGCGCCCGTCAAACAGGAACGGGATTTCCGAGCGGATCGAATGGCAGTCAAACAGCACGACATGACCATGCAGCGCCTGCACGCGGTCCAGTTCAGATGCCAGCGCAGCATGATAGGGGGCGTGCCATTGCGCGCGCCGTGCGGCGATTTCAGACGCATCGGGCGCATGGCCCCAGATATCGGCCCCGTCGAAATCTGTCAGCGGCACCAGCCCGGTCGTGTTCTGGCCGGGATAAAGGCTTTCGCCTTCCGGGTCGCGATTGGCGTCGATGACATAGCGGTGGAACTGTGCGGCAACGACAGTCGCATCCGGCAACAACCCGTCATAGAGCTGCGCGATATGCCAATCTGTATCGGCCAGCCCGCGCCCGGTTTCATTGAGCGCTGCGCGCACTGGTGGCGGCAGGACAGTGCTGCCATGCGGCATCGCCAGCACCAGCGCCGATTGCCCTCTCGTGACTGAAACAGCGGGCAAATCTTTTTCCGTTTGGGCAGTGTCATGCATTTTGATGTTTCCAGGCCGCGTTCTTTGTGTAATATTATGCTTAAACATAATATGCGTGTCAACATGAAGGCAAACCAATCGAAAACTCTTTGGGCCAACGCGGCATTACTGCCTGATGGCTGGGCGCAAGATGTTCGCATCGACATTGACGCAGCAGGGCTGATTGTGCGGGTGCAGCCTAATCAGCCACGCGGCGGGCACAGTGTCGGTGTGATCCTGCCTGCACCGAATAACCTTCACAGCCATGCCTTTCAGCGCGCCATGGCCGGCATGTCAGAGGCGCGCGGCCCTGATCCGCGTGACACCTTCTGGACGTGGCGCAGGCTGATGTTCCGTTTCCTCGATCACCTGACGCCAGAGGATTGTCAGGCGATTGCCGCCATGGCGCAGATGGAATCTCTGGAGGCTGGTTTCGCTGCGATGACGGAATTCCACTATTTGCACCACCAACCCGGCGGTGTTTCTTATGAAAATCCGGCCGAAATGGCTGCCCGCATTGTCGCGGCGGCGCAGGATAGTGGCATCGGCTTGACGCTTCTGCCCGTGCTTTACAGATATGGCGGCTGCGACCGGCGTGAACTGGCCCCCGGACAGAGCCGTTTCGGCTCGACCCCGGACCAGTTCGCTGATTTGCTTGAGCGTGCCGGTGCAGCGCTTTCAGAACTTGGCGTAGATGCAACACTGGGTGTGGCGCCACATTCCTTGCGTGCTGTGCAGCCCGATGATCTGCGCCACTGCATCGCGCTTGCGGAGGGGCGCGTCTTGCACATGCATCTTGCCGAGCAAGAGGCCGAGGTCGCAGAGGTCGAAGCCAGTCTTGGCGCGCGCCCGGTGGAGTGGCTTCTGGCAAACGCTGATATTTCCTCGCAATGGTGTCTGATCCATTGCACTCAGATGCAGCCACACGAGACCACCGGACTTGCGGCAACAGGCGCTATTGCAGGGTTGTGCCCGGTGACAGAGGCCAGTCTTGGGGACGGCATCTTTGATGGTCCGCGTTTCTTTTCTGCCGGGGGTGCGTTCGGCATTGGTAGCGATTCGAATATCCGCATTTCGGTCATCGAGGAGTTGCGCGCACTCGAATATTCCCAACGTCTGCGCGAGAAGGGCAGGGCGGTTCTTGCAACACCAGATCATTCGACAGGCCGTGTGTTGTGGCAGGGCGCATGTCGCGGCGGCGCTCAGGCGGGGGGGCGGGCGTCCGGGAAAATCGCGGTCGGGCTTTGGGCTGATCTTGTTGCACTTGATCATACGCATCCAGATCTTGCTGTCTGCAAGGGGGATATGGTCCTTGATACCCTTATTTTCGCAACTGATCATTCCGCGATATCCGAGGTCTGGTCCGCCGGTCGGCATCTGGTTACAGGCGGCAGGCATATTCGCCGCGACGAAATACTGGACAACTACCGGCGCAGCTTGCAACGGTTGAGGGCGCTGGTGTGACCAAGGACGATGCTGTCACTGACTGGAAAGCAATCCGGCGCGACGTGCTGGCCAATATCCAGTCGGGCCAATGGCAGCCAGGATCAAAAATCCCTCGCGAAATAGAATTGGCGGAACGCTATGGCAGCACGCGCTCGACCGTGGGGCGCGCGCTGCGCGATCTGGCAGATGCGGGTTTTCTGGATCGTAAGCGCAAAGGCGGCACAACAGTCGCCGCAAATCCAATGCGTAAGGCTCCACTGGACGTTCCGATCCTGCGCGATGCAATCACCAAGGCGGGGCATCGGCCGGGCTACAGGTTGCTCCATGCCAAGCTGCAATGCGCACCTGCAGATATTTCCGCCGCACTTGCACAACCGCCTGGGGTAAAGCTTTTGTATATCAGGGCGCTCTATTTCGCTGACGATCGCCCTCATCAGCTTGAGCTTCGCTGGCTTGTTCCAGAAATGATACGCGGGCTTGGCCCGGACCATTGGGCGACATCGCCGGTGGATGAATGGCTGTTGTGCAATGCGCCGCTGACACGCGCACAGATCGAGATCGAATCCATCGCGCTGAGCGATGCGCTGGCACGACTTTTTGAGCAGCCATCCGGCAGTCCCAGTTTGCTGATCACGCGGGTGAGCTGGAAAGATGCGGCGCCACTGGGTGTCTTGCGGCTCTATCATGCGCCGGGCCATCGGTTACGCACCGCTATATGATCGTGCATAGGGCGAATGAGGCATGCGCAGCAGAGGTAAGCTCTGGCTTCCCGCTTGTGACCGGCGCGTGAGGGACGCATGCCAGCGCCATATCAATAGGTTATATGCGCAGATCTGTACGCAGTTATCCCCTGCGGATATGGTCGGCAGGGCAGTTGGCGCGGGATGCCCCTCAACTGATGTAGCGTCTGATGAACAGCCGTGAATTTGCGCCAATGGGTCAGAATCCGCCGACACAAGGATGTGAACACCGAACCTACTGGGATCACCGGCGCTGGCAGCGTAGAGCGCCAGCCGACAAGAACAATCCCGGAGTTTCATATGCGGACCCATGCTCAGACATCCGCACTTAACAGGCGCGCTTTCCTCTTCGGTGCCTCAGCCGCCTTCGGCAGTCTAGGAGCGGCACCTGCTGCCGCGCTTCCTTTCCTGCGCCGTGCGCAGCAGCCCGAACCTGCCGCGACACGCAGTCTGCTTATGGTCAATCAGCAGACTGATGAGGTGTTCCATGAAGTCTATTTCAACGGCCAGATCTACGAATTGGACGCACTTGAAAAGTTTGCGCATTTTGCCCGTGATCTGCGTACGGGCGACACAGGCCACATGGACCCGCAACTTCTCGATCTGGCCTTTGCCATCCAGCAGCGTGCTGGAGCTGACGAGCCATTGATCCTGACCCACGGTTTTCGGTCCCCCAAGCGCAATGTGCGCGGTGGTGCTTCAAATTCACATCACTTCCATGGCGAGGCTCTGGACATCACTCATCACAGGCTGGGCGCGCGCGGTCTGCACGAGGTTGCGGCCTCGGTCGGTCGTGGCGGGCTGGCAAGATACTCGACCTTCATTCACATTGATACTGGCGAAACGCGAACCTGGTGAGGTCACACTGTCATCAGGTAGTGTCCGCCACCCGCAGGTTCGGGTTTCCGAAAGGGGTATCAAGCGCTGGCGCTTGATAAGCTTGGCAAGCGAGCACCCAGTTTCACCGCCACAAGAGCGGCGTTATCCGACGGATTGCAACTCTGCGATTGCGCACTTCGGACTCCAGTGTCTGTATGCGCAAATACCTTTTCCCATAGCCCTGCACGATCAGGTTCTCCGGTGGAATGTCGAAGAACTCCGTCAGTGCAAGGGCGACGGATTCTGCGCGCCGGTCAGACAGAGCGAGATTGAATGCAGCCGGTCCCGTCGCATCGGTATGCCCTTCGATTAAAAACAGCTCACGAGGGTCCTCGGCGACAAGCCGTTCTATCAGGCGACCGACCTGCAACAGTTTCGAAGCTTCTTCTGCGCGCACATTGGCGCGATTGGTCTCGAAGGTGATCAGGTCAGGGCTCAGCAGTGGTACCAGTTCACGCACTTCGCGCGTGTCACGGATCTGCCGCAGTGAAAAACGGCGATCCAAGGCGCGGGCATCGGCTTCAGCTTCGCGCAGCAGGGCAAGTGCGAGTTCGGGGTCCGAGCGAGAACTGATCCGCAATTCGCGCGTGCGGGGTGGCGGCAGGGTCGACACATCAATCACTTCGGTCGGGCGCGTATCGTCCAGCAGCAGAACGATCGTGCCATCAGCAAGAACGCGCTCGCGGCGTAAAACGCGGCCAGTCGCGTCGCGAATCGTGATTGTTTCGGTGCCATCCTGGCGTATCCAGCGCGTCCGGGTCGAGCCATCGTCATACCGTTCGATGCGGCGCGTCGAGCCATCTTGCAGCAGGATCGCATCGTCGTCGCGCCACAGGCCAAGAGAGCCGTCCCCCTGATCAACCACCACACGCTCGTCAGAGCGCGCGACCACGCGGTTTTGATTTACGATCATGCCGACGGCCAAGGCCCCCAGTGCAGCCAGCCCTGCGCGCTCAAGGTCGCGGCGGTCCTGTGCGCGGCGGTCTGATCTGGCCTGCGTGTCGGCATCCACATCCAGCGTGAGCCGCGAGAGGAAATCGTCTCGGCTTGTACGCACCTGTTCGCGGGTAATCTGTTCCTCGATCACATCATCACTGTCAGGAAGTGCGCGGTCCTCTTCGGCGTCATCTGCCTGGCGTGCTGCGATCGGGCGAGAGTCAGCGTCTTCCTCCGCAGTCTCTGGATCCGCTGAAATGCCAAGCGCGGCACCAAGCACACCGATCGCGGAACTCACATCTGGTGATTGCATCAACTGATCGATGGCAGCCTGCTGCGCCGCATCCAATTCACGCGGCACGTCAATAGGGGCTACGATCTCTTCCTCCGGAACATCTTCGACAATCAGTTCCGGTGCTTCGTCAGCCATCGCCTCGGCTTCGCGGATCATGGTTTGGCGTTCTTCTTCAAGGGCGCGTTCCATGTCAATTTCTTCGGCCAGATCTGCCGCCATTTCATCTTGTAGTTGCGGCGCGTCCTCGCTGGTTCCGGCAGGCACCTCGGCTTCTTCGGTGCGCATCATGTCTTCCAGCGCACGGCCCAGATCTTCCAGCGTCGTACTTGGCTGATCAGGAACAGCGTCTGCTCCAGTTTCAGATGCGATGTCGTTTTCTGCTGCCTCTGTTACGGCAGTATCGTGCTCTGGTGTTGCTTCGGGGGCTGGCGTATCTTCTGATCCGATCAGGTCTTGTAGCTGCGAAGCGACCGCTTCTCCCAAAGAGATGTCTTGCTCAGCTTCGGGCGCGGCGTCTGCGGCTGTTTCGGGTGTATCTGAACCTACAGGCTCCGCTGCCTGATCCTGCAGTGCTTCAAGATCCAACTCTTGGCTTGAACCGTCGTCCAAGGTTGCGCTTTCGGGAGGTTCATCCGCCTCCAGCATCTCAAGCGTTTCATTCAATTCGGCAAGAACCTGCTGTGTCCGGTCTTGCGCCGCAGGATCATCTGACAGTGCGGAGGCGTCAGAGATCAGCAGTTCACAAGCGCCACTATCGACGTCATTGGCGCAATCTTCGATTGCGGCACGCAGCGACAGGCAGGTCTCGGCCTCGGCAGGCGAATCGAGGCATTCCTGCATTGCTGGCGTGAACATCTCCATTTCTTCGGCTGAAAGTTGAGAACCCTGTGCGAGGCTTGAGCCTGCATATAATGACAAACACAAACTAATGGCTGTTGTGGTGTAAAAGCCGGGCTTTGTCATCTGACGCTCCTTCGATCAAACCTGCAGGTTGCTGGCTTTCGTGAACAGTGTTGACCATCCTATCGAAAAACGCGAACGAAGCGTTGCGAACTCACAGAATTGTCACCATGCTAACGTTTAAAGGTGGCAAAGGTTCCAACGCGTTCTTGTCGATCTTTCTGCACTGAAGGCGCAACAACAGCTTGGCTCGTTACATTGTTTTTGAGCGACGCGATCATACAAGCTGCGGCTTTAAGCTGACGAATGATCTTCTGGCGATTTCAGCAATTTGGTGCTGCGCGTCCAGATCGTCTGACTGATGCTTGCTCAGTCGTGTTGACCGCTTGGGCGGCCGTTGAATTTGGGCGGTCGCTTCTCGCGGAAGGCTGCGCGCCCTTCGGCTTCGTCTTCACTCCCGCGAATATCCGCCAGCAAACGGTCCACCACGCCAGCCTGTTCTATGGGATTGCGCGGCTCTCCTAACCGTACCAGCCGTTTCATGGTCTGAACCACCAGCGGTGCATTCGCTGCAATGCGCGTGGCCATTTCACCGGCCACGCGTTCAAGATCTTCCTCATCAGTCAGACGATTGACGAAACCGGTCTGATAAGCGCGCTCGGCGGGTAGGGGATCGCCAGTGAACAGCATTTCCATCGCAATCGCATGGGGCATGTAGCGTGTGAGGGTGCTGGCATTGCCCCCGGTCGTGCCAATTTTTGGTTCGGGATAGGCAAATCGCGCGGAATGGGTGGCGATTCGCAGATCACAGCCCAAGGCGAGCACCAGACCCCCGCCGACACAATGCCCCGAAACAGCAGCGATCAATGGTTTTTCGACCTCGACGCCGATACCGGGCAGGATGCGGGCCAGATCGGTGGGCTGTGTTCCGGCTTTGATGTCTGCACCCACGCTGAAAGCCCGTGTACCTTCGCCGATCACAACTCCCACGCGCAGATCGTGTTCTGTTGCCAACCTGTGCCAGGCGGCTTGCAGCCCGGCGATCATCGCGGCGTCGATCGCGTTTAGTGCGTCGGGCCGGTTGAGGCGGATCCAAAGCACATGACCTTGCGTGCTCAGGCTGACTGCATCGTTCATCTTGCGTCTCCATCAGTGATCAGGCGCGCAGGATAGACTGGTCTTTGCGGCAGCGGCAATGGCGGTGTTTTCAACAAGCAAACTACCCGGCGCGAAATGCCCCACGGTCAGTTTGTGCGCTTTGTACTTGACCGGTAGCTATGCGTGCACTCATGCAAGAGCGATGCGGATCGTCACTTTCAACGTGCAAAACCTGCGCCTGCGCCGCCGCGCAGGCCATCTGCGCTTTGATGGCGCGCGTGATTACGATGTCCCGGACGACAACACGTCCGAGGGCGTCGCGCTCGATCTGGCGGATAGGCGACTTACTGCTGCAGTGCTGGCAAGTGCCGATGCAGATGTGATCTGCCTGCAGGAAGTCTTCGATCTTGCCACGCTCGATTTCTTTCATGACCATCTGCTGCGTCACGCAGGCGCGCAATCCTATCCGCATCGTATCTGCCTGCCTGGGAATGATGGGGGAGGGCGTGACCTCGCTGTGCTGAGCCGGAGGCCGCTTGCGCAGGTGCGCAGTCATGCGGATCTGACGCCGGACATGCTTGGACTGTCATCACCCGACGGGCTGCGGGCGGATATGCCGGTCTTCCGACGCGACTGTCTGCGCTTTCAGGTGGGCGACCTGACCTTGTTTCACTGCCATTTCAAGGCGCCCTGGCCTGATCTGGAACGCGCCTGGCCTGTCCGGCGCTTGGAAGCGATTGCGGTGCGCAAGCTGGTTGAACGCCAATTTGCGACCGATCCGACCGCACTCTGGATGATCCTTGGTGATCTGAACGAGCCTTCGGGGCCTACGGATACCGAGCGCGCCATCGCGCCCCTGATGCCACCGTTCTCGGTCGATCTGCTGGCACGGATGCCGAGATCCGAGCGCTGGACCTTCTACAATGTGCAGGACGACCACTACGCCTGCCCGGATGCGGTGCTGGCGTCACCAACGTTGGCGCAGCGCTGCCCTGATGCCGTTCCACGGGTGCTTCGGGCCGGGCTGGACAGGGCGGCGCATCGTGCGATGGAAACGCGACTGGCCGATGTCGGTGCGCATCGCCCTCATGCCAGTGATCATGCAGCTATTGTGGTGGACTTGTTTGGTCTTTGATGTGGCGGATATGCTGCGAAGGTATTCAAGGCAGGTTCAGCAGATGACGGCGCGTAGGGATCGACTTTTCGTAACAGGTAAGAAAACACTTTCGGGATATTTGACCCAAAGCGCGCGTTTTTTTCCTGTCGGACAAAACGAAAACTGGTCGGAGTGAGAGGATTCGAACCTCCGGCCCCTGCCTCCCGAAGACAGTGCTCTACCAGGCTGAGCTACACTCCGACCGTGCCGCTGCTTTAGAAGACGCGCGTAAGTTTTGCAAGAGGGCGCAAGCCCGCGCAGAACAGGAAAGGCGCTCGGCTGCAGGGCTTTCCAATGACCGGTTTTTTGCCTATGCATCATGCATGATCAAGGGCAGTCAGGCAGAGATGATGGAGCTTATCACAACGACCGAACGGCTGGCAGAGTTCTGCGCACTGGCGCATGCTGCCCCGTATGTGACCGTCGATACCGAGTTTCTGCGCGAGCGCACCTATTATTCCAAGTTATGCCTGTTGCAGATGGCCTTGCCGGGCGAAGGTGGACCACAGGATGGGCCCGCAGTGTTGGTGGACCCGCTGGCGAAAGGGCTGTCGCTGGAACCGTTCTATGTGCTTTTGCGTGATGAAACGACCGTGAAGGTACTGCATGCCGCGCGCCAGGATCTGGAAATTTTCTACATTGATGGCGGCACCTTGCCGCGGCCGTTGTTTGATACCCAGATCGCCGCCATGGTTTGCGGCTTTGGTGATCAGATCGGATATGAAACGCTCGTGCGCAAACTGGCCAAAGGGTCTGTTGATAAAAGTTCGCGCTTCACCGATTGGTCTGCGCGCCCATTGTCAGAAGCGCAGTTGCGCTATGCCTTAGCGGATGTGACTCATTTGCGCGTGATCTATGAGCGTCTGTCACGCCAGTTGAAGGACTCAGGCCGGGATGCTTGGGTTGCAGAGGAACTGGCCACGCTCAATGACCCTGAAACATATGTAACACGTCCTGAAGAGGCATGGAAAAGGATCAAGACCCGAAACGACTCGGGTCGGTTTCTGGCGATAATGCGCGAATTGGCCGCGTTCCGCGAAGCCCATGCGCAATCGCGCGATGTGCCGCGCTCGCGAGTGTACAAGGATGATGCGCTTCTGGAACTTGCGGCGCTGAAGCCGCAGACTCATGAAGATCTTGGGCGCACGCGGCTTTTGCTGCGCGAGGCGCGGCGTGGGGATATCGCAGAGGGCATATTGGCGGCTGTCAAACGTGGAATGGACCTGCCATTGAAGGATCTTCCCGAAGCCCCGAATGGACGGGGCAATATTCAGGTGAACCCTGCACTTGCCGATTTGCTGCGGGTGTTGCTCAAGGCCAAATCTGACGAAACCGATGTGGCGGCGCGGTTGATTGCTTCTGCCTCTGATCTTGATTCGCTTGCAGCGGGCCTGCGCGATGTACCCGCATTGAAAGGCTGGCGTGCCGAAGTCTTTGGTGCGGATGCATTAAAACTTTGCGAAGGGCAGCTTGGATTGGCAGTGCGCGGAGAGCGTGTTCAGGTCATCGCTCTGTGAGCGCTTGGGGTTTTGTGTATAACGCGACCATCGGAGACGGATTTTCGCATGCGCGCCGATAGCAGGGGTTTGCCACCATTTCCGTAAGTGTTAACGTAGCATTAATTTGGTTGGGATTTTGCCTTGGAATTGACATTTTCGCGGGTCAGTTCAACCTGATTGACAAGACCAGTATCTGAAGTGCAGCCCGTCATGGAACGTTCGAAGTCGTCCAACACTCCAAACCCGGCGGCGCAGGGCAAAGTGGCAGCCTCGCGCCGGCAACCGAACTCGTTGCTGACGGCCACTGCACCTGCTGCAAACCGGTATGACACGATTCTGTATCTTGTCCGCCAAACGACCGGGGCAGATGTCGTCACCTTGCATATCGACGGCATGCCGCCGCAACCTGTTCCACCCGATCTGGATTGCATTCAGGCGCCGCTGGTGCATCAGGGGCAGCGGTTCGGCATGTTGCGTGCATATGCCCAGGAGTTTCAGTCCGGGGCGGCGCATTTGCTGGCCGGGTTCGCTGTTTTGGCCACCGAACACCATGTGTTATGGTCTGTCGCACAGATCGACATGCTGACACGGGCGATGACACGGCGGGCTTTCTTGTCCGATCTTGGTGATGCCGTTGTCACCTGGGCACGCGGTGGCACGCCCTGTAGCCTGATCTCGTTTGATCTTGATCACTTCAAGCTCGTAAATGACACTTATGGTCATGCGCTGGGCGATGCGGTGCTGAGTGCGGTCGCGCATGTGGTGCGCGCGGAATTGCGGCCTTGTGACAAGCTGGGACGCATGGGCGGCGAGGAGTTCGCGGTCCTGGTCATTGCCGATACTGCTGCGGCTATCGAGATTGCAGAAAGGCTGCGCGCAGTGATTGAAAGCACAACACTGCGAGAGCATCCGCATGTCAGATTCACAGGGTCTTTTGGCGTCGCTGGCTGTGATGAAGGATTTGATGATCGTGATGCGCTGATGGATGCGGCAGATGCCCGACTGTATCAGGCCAAGACATCGGGTCGCAATTGTGTGGTTGGACCGCGCGGGGTTGAGTCGGGCACCGAAGGAAGCTGAAGGTGTTTGCACTGAGAAAGGAATCTGCGGTGATTCTTAAATTGGGGCTTTGAATGGGCGTTGATAATCCATAAATGGAATGAATGTGACTGCATCGCCGTTTCGGTCATGTAGGAAAGGGAGACATCAATGCTGAACAATATCGGTCCTGCGGGCTTCATCATCATCGCGGTTGTCGTGCTTGTCCTGTTCGGGCGTGGCAAGGTCAGCGCCTTGAT
>SKGU01000282.1 GCA_007117255.1 Natronohydrobacter sp.
CTGTCATGGTGCTTTCTTCGCCATTCAGCTCGCCCATATGGCCCTCGATCACCGGACGCCGCCAGACGAGTTCACCGTTTTCGGCGTCACGCGCCTCGACCGCGCCGACAATGCCGAATTCCCCGCCCGAATTGCCAGTGATCACCAGACCGTTCACGATCAGGGGGGCGGCAGTGTAGCTGTAGCCTTCGCGGTAATCCGCGATCCTGCGGTTCCAGACAACTGCGCCAGTGTGCCGGTCAAGTGCCACGATACGCGCATCCAGCGTGCCGAAATAGATATTGTCGTCATAGATGGCCGCGCCGCGATTGATCACATCACAGCAGGGCAGAATCCCTTCGGGCAGGCGCGCATCATATTGCCACAGCTTGCGGCCGGTTTTCACATCCAGTGCAAACACGCGGCTGTAAGAACCGGTCACATACATCACGCCATCATAGATCAGCGGCTGGCTTTCCTGCCCGCGCTGGCGTTCGCCCCCGAAGCTGAAGGTCCAGGCCGGGAACAGGTTTTGCACTGTGTCCTTGTTGATCTGATCCAGCGGGCTGTAACGCTGCATGTGTCGACCCATGCCATTGGTCAGAACGCTGGTTGTCACCACGTCATCTTGCGCAAGATCGGCATCCGTGACCTGGGCCACAGCCATAGGTGCCGCCATGATCCCGGCGCACACGGCCAGCAGAAATCTGTTCATCTGTCTTCCTCCCAACAGGCCGGGCATGGCCGGACATCGGCAAGGCGCGGCAATTCAGTGCCGTGAAGTATCGCGAAACTGTGAAGATCGCGAAATTGGTCTTTGGTCTTACGACCATTGTGCTGCAGGGGAACGGCTGACTTGGCCTTTGGTCGAATAGTCTGCAGCCGCTTCTGCGCATAGGCTTCTTTCATCGGATCGGGAGGAAAGACCATGACGCTGTTTACAAGCCTGAAACGCGCGAGCCTTATGCTGGTCGTTGCCGTGACCCCAGCATTGGCAGAGTTGCCCGTGCTGACCATCGCCAGCCAGGCAGGCGGCACAGTGGCGTGGGAGCTCGACACGATCCGCCACCATGGTTTTGATGAAGCGCATGGCTTCCGGCTTGCGGTTCAGGAGGTCGCGGGCAAGGCAGCAGGCCAGATAGCCTTTCAAGGCGGCGAGGTCGATGTCATCGTTGATGACTGGATATGGGTCGCTCGCCAGCGCGTGGCAGGACAGGATATCGCCTTCATTCCCTATAGCCGTGCTGTGGGCGGTGTGATGGTCCCACATGATAGCAAAGCGCAATCCTTGCGCGATCTGGCGGGCACAAAGATCGGCATTGCCGGGGGACCGAACGACAAGAGCTGGATCATCCTGCGGGCCTATGCCGCGCAGCAGGGATTTGACCTGCTGGCTGAGACCGAACAGGTTTATGGCGCACCGCCCCTGATTTTTCAGACAGCGCGGTCGGGCGAGATGGGCGGTGCGATCAATTTCTGGCATTTCATGGCCAAGCAGGAAGCGGCGGGCATGCGGCATCTGATGTCAGTCGCGGATGCAGCCGAAGCGCTTGGCATGGACCCGGCCATGCCGCTTCTGGGATATGTGGTGCGATCAGCGCTGGTCGCCGAACAGCCTGATCTGGTAGAGGCCTTCGCCAATGCCTCGCGTGCGGCAAAGACTCATCTGTCCGGGGGGGATGCAGACTGGGGCCGGTTGCGCCCGATGATGAATGCCGCCGATGATGCAGAGTTTCAAAGCCTCGTCGCGGGCTGGCGCGAGGGTATTCCAGCGACCGGGGCGGTTGACGAAGGGTCAGCGCGTGCCATGTTTCGCCTGATGGTGGAGCTGGGCGGCGAAGACCTTGTCGGCACAGCCACTGATCTGCCTGAAGGCGTATTCGTTCCGCTGGGGTCGTGATCGGCGTGGCGATGAGCGACAAGGCCAGTATTGCGGACGGGCGCGGGGCTGTCTCAACCCCGCGCCCGTTGCCGAATGGGATGGTGCGCGCACTGTCAATCTTTGGCTTGCTGGTCTTCTGGTGGGCGCTGGCCTGGCTCAAATCTGACCCGATGGTACTGCCTGGTCCCCAGATCGTGCTGCCGCGGCTTGGTGCCGAGGCCGTGTCGGGCGCGCTTTGGACGCATCTGGGCGCAACGCTTTGGCGTGTCGTACAGGCCTTTATGGCCGCGATGTCATTGGGGCTGGTTCTGGGGATCGTTATGGGGCTGTTGCCGCGCGTCAACCGCTGGCTGGACCCATGGCTTGTGTTTTTCCTCAACCTTCCCGCGCTGGTCGTGATCGTTTTGTGCTTCCTGTGGATCGGGCTGAACGAAACTGCCGCGATTGTGGCCGTGGCGATCAACAAGATCCCGCTGGTCACGGCGATGATGCGCGAAGGGGCGCGGGCGCTCAATGGCCAGCTTGCAGATATGGCGCAGGTTTTCGGCATGTCGCGCATGGTGCGTCTACGTCACATTCTGCTGCCACAGCTTGCCCCGCATCTGGCCTCGACCGCGCGCTCTGGCCTGAGTCTGATCTGGAAAATCGTGCTGGTGGTCGAATTTCTGGGGCGTGGGCAAGGGATCGGCTTCAAGATACATCTGCATTTCCAGATGTTCGATGTGACCATGGTGATGGTCT
Source organism: Natronohydrobacter sp. (assembly GCA_007117255.1). Classification (GTDB taxonomy): domain Bacteria; phylum Pseudomonadota; class Alphaproteobacteria; order Rhodobacterales; family Rhodobacteraceae; genus Roseinatronobacter. Next base: position 2,603 of record SKGU01000282.1, read on the forward strand.
ATGCACTGAGCTTCATTGCGGTGATGCTGGCCATAGAAACCATTATTCTGCAACCGCTTGAGCGCCGCGCAAGGCGCTGGAGGGACGCATGAGCCTGCAGGTCGCCATAAGGTCCAAACAGTTTGGTACGACCACTGTGCTACGCGATCTGACATTTCAGGTTGCGCGCGGCGAAGTACTGGCTGTGCTGGGTCCGTCAGGTGTCGGGAAATCCACACTACTGCGCTTGATCGCGGGGCTGGACACAAAATACGACGGCCATATCCGGCGCGAGGGGCGCTTGGCAATGGTGTTTCAGGAGCCAACCCTGATGCCCTGGCGTTCAGTGCTGGACAATTTGCGGCTGACCACGCGCGTCGACGCGACACAGGCCGAAGCAGCGCTTGCGCGCGTGGGGCTGGCAGGAAAGGGGGCGCTGTTTCCGGGGCAATTGTCACTTGGCCAGCAACGCCGTCTGTCACTGGCGCGCGCCTATGCGTCGAAGCCCGATATTCTGTTGTTGGATGAACCGTTTGTGTCGCTGGACGAGGCCTTGGTGGCGGATATGCTGA
>SKGU01000285.1 GCA_007117255.1 Natronohydrobacter sp.
AGCGCAAGGCCCAGCGGCGCAACGCCTCCAGCGCCTGCATCTCGCCGATCGGATCAGCGGGCCGGGTCAGCAGATCAGGGCAAAGCGCGCGGGCATCCGCCAGCCCCATCCCGTGCCGCAGTCCGCGCGCCTCTGCATCACGGTTCAGACAGACCAGCCGGTCTGCGCCGCGCTCTTTGGCCAGCAGCGCAAAGCCGCCCGGTGCCGGATTACGGCGCAGCGACAGCTCGGATCGGAAGCGGGGCAGCCAGAGTGACAGGATACGGCGGGGCATGGCAGCAGTTTTGTTCACATAATGTTCCAATTTAGGGCGTGGCCTTGTCAGAGTCGAGCCGCCGCGCCTTCCAGATTGCAAATTCCGCCACGCTCGCGCATAAGCCTGTCAGCGAATGTGGGAGTGCCCGATGAACTATCTGGAATTCGAAAAGCCTCTGGCCGAGATCGAAGGCAAGGCCGCCGAGTTGCGCGCGATGGGTGCAGCGAACCCGGATATGGATGTCGAAAAGGAAGCCGCCGCGCTGGACGCGAAAGCGCAAAAGCTGCTGGTGGATTTGTATCGTGGTCTGACGCCCTGGCGGAAATGTCAGGTTGCACGCCACCCCGACCGCCCCCATTGCCGCCGCTATATCGAGACATTGTTCGATGAATTCACGCCCTTGGCCGGGGATCGCGGTTTTGCCGAAGATGAAGCTGTTATCGGGGGGCTGGGACGCCTGAAAGATCGGCCTGTGATGGTGATCGGTCAGGAAAAGGGCCATGACACGCAAAGCCGGCTCCGGCGCAATTTCGGCATGGCGCGACCCGAAGGCTACCGCAAGGCAATCCGTCTGATGGATATGGCCGATCGCTTCCGCCTGCCGGTCATCACGCTGGTTGACACGCCCGGTGCATATCCGGGCAAAGGCGCGGAAGAACGCGGCCAATCCGAGGCAATCGCGCGCTGTACGCAGAAATGCCTCAGCCTTGGGGTGCCGCTGGTTTCCGTGATTATTGGCGAGGGTGGATCAGGCGGAGCTGTCGCATTCGCTACCGCGAACCGCATCGCCATGCTGGAACATTCGGTCTATTCCGTCATTTCGCCCGAAGGCTGTGCATCGATTCTGTGGAAAGATGCCGAAAAGATGCGCGAGGCGGCAGAAGCCCTGCGCCTGACTGCACAAGACCTCAAGAAACTGGAAGTCATAGACCGCATTATCCCGGAGCCTCTGGGTGGGGCACAACGCGACCCGCAGACCATGATCAAGGCTGTTGGCGCGGCGTTAGGGGCGATGCTGTCTGAACTGGATGGCAAATCGCCTGACGCGCTGCGCAAGGACCGGCGCAAGAAATTCCTGGATATGGGAACAAAAGGGCTGGCTGCTTGAGTGGCAAGAGCCGTGGATGGTGGGGCGGTTGCGGCCATGCTGTCAGCCTGCGGCAGGTCAGCGAGATTGCGTTGCCGCGATCTGGCCGGTTTTGGCGGGCAGATATGGAGCATTGGCGCTTATCGCTGACAGGACATCCGCGCATATGGCCCAGACAGGGCGATCTGCATTGATCAATGTTGCCTTGTAGTCAGGTATGTGCGTGCGGGTGTTTCGTTTCAGCGCAGCGAGGTAGCCTTTTGATCCGACCTTGTGACTGATCGAGTTGCGTTTCGCCAAACGTGTGGCAATCACATCGTCGGGCACTGTCAGGTGAAAGACCTGCCGGAACCTTGGAATATAGGGTGCGACCGTCGCCCCGTGACCGCCAATAACAAAAACGGGCTCCTTTCGCTTGCGCGCGGCGGCAAAGCTATGTGTGACGCGTGTTTCTGGCCATGACCAGCGCAGATCCGTTTCAGCAGCCCCGGTGGCACGCAGCAGATCATAGCGCAGATCGCAGAACCTGCCTTGTGTGCAGAAACTGGCGATTTCAGTATCGGCGTCAATGATGTGATATCCCAGTGCATGCAGGAAATGCCCCAGCGTGGATTTGCCGGTCCCGTTATTGCCAGATACGAGATACAGACCCCGCGGAATTTCATGATCCGGCATCCGGCCGCGCCGCAGCATCTGCAAGCCCGCGCGCGCCATGTATTTGCGCAGACGATCGCCATGCGCGCCAAGTACTTCCTGCGCGCGGCTATCCTGGTGGATGGCGCGAAGACAGGCGAGGGCGCGCAAAACCGGATAAGGCGTGTCTGGGCCAAGGCGTGTGATCAGCTCTTGCCATGCTGTTGCGGCCTCATCAAAAGTTTGTGCCAGCATTGCAGTTTCGGCAAACATACGCAGCAGCGCATCATCGTCGGGCCATTGCCTTCGTGCGTGACGCAACTGTTCAAGAGCGTCGAAATAGGCACGACATCGATTTTGCATCTGTGCCAGGTCCAAAGCAGTTTCCGGTTGCGGATTACGGGCCTGGAGTGCCGCCAAATACACTGTTGCCCCCCGGAAATCCCCACGTTTCAAGCGCCCTTTAAGACTTTTATGCAAGCCGGGCTGATCCAACATGGCCGCCTGAGTGCAGTGCCATGAGATGTTGCGATGCGGCAAGGGAGCGGCACGGTCACAAATAGCGACATCCTTTCGTGATACACAGTCTGACTCTAATCGCGTCATCTTGCCAAATCGCTAATGCAGAAGTTTCGGCATGATAAACGGGTGATTAAGCAATTTATGGGACAAGAGGTGAACGAAATCACCTTGGCAAAAGGAATCGCAAATGACAGGATTTCTGCACCCTGAAGGGGGCTATGTTTTTGTCGTGACCTATGGTCGCTCCGGGTCCACGCTGCTGCAGAACCTGCTGAATACCATTCCGGGATATGTGATCAGGGGGGAAAACAACAACGCGTTATATCCGCTCTTTGAAAGCTGGTCCGCCGTCACTCAAAGCCCCGATATTACGCGAATGAAAGCTGATGGCACAGTCTCGGATGCCGCTCATCCGTGGTTCGGGGCTGAAATTATTGACCCTGACGCTTATCGCGCGACGCTTTGCCATGCTTTCGCGCAACGCATTCTGTGTCTGGCCCCTGACACCCGTGTCAGTGGCTTCAAGGAAATCCGCACCATTGCCGATCCGGCCCGCTTCGCGGCCTATCTGCGTTTCGTGCAAGCAGGTTTCCCAAATGCGCGTATCATTTTCAATATCCGCAATGCGTCCGATGTGTGCCGATCTTCCTGGTGGCGCAGTCACGATCCACAAAAGGTTTCGGCCATGATCCAATCTGCGGATGCGGTGTTCCGCGCGCATGTTGCGGCAAACCCACGTTGCTGCGTCTTGCTGGATTACGACCAGTATAGCGTGAACCATGACGCGCTTGACCCGCTTTTCGCACTGCTGGGCGAACGCCCGTCGCGCGCCGCCCTGAATGCAGTCATGGGAACACGTCTGACACATGCAACCTGATCTTGCGTGAACGACAGTGCTGCGCAGAATGCGAAAGGTCTGATCCAATGAATGAAGCCGTCCGTGCGGATATTCCGATGCACTTGTGTCACGAGGCGGGACCGCTGCATGTGCCGGTGCCTGGCACCCTGTGGCTGGAGGTTGATCTGCGCGCGAATGCTTTCGCAAATCTGGATTTCTGGGACTGCGCAGGACGTCGCATGCCGCTGCATCTGTCGCTGCGCCGCGATGCTGGGCAGATCATCGCCAATCGCTGGACCCCAAAAGGTTGGTTCCGCGAAGTTGTTTTCGCTGCACCATTGCGCTCAGGCTTGCATACGCTGTGCCTTGATTTTCGCGTATCGATTGCTGCGGGCACGACCGTCACCTTGTCGATGGATGGGCAGTATCTGGGCCGCCTTGATGCGCGGCCAAGGCCTGACAGAACCGCACGCCTTGGTGTGCGGCGGGGGTTTCCCGGTCTGGGTGGGATTGGCTGGATGACCTGGCCCAAGGGTTTGCAAACGCTGCGAGTTCTCCCTGACTGGCCGAAGGCACCGCTGCATGTAACAGACCGACTGGAACTGGCTTTGCACACCACGCATGATGCGGTTTTCTGTGACCTTGGCGATGGTGGCGCGTTGGTGCCTTTCATCGCCCTCGACAGGGCACCGGATGCGCATGGAAAACAATGGTGCCATGCTTTGCTGCCCGGTCGCATCTGGGATGGTTGCAAAGCACAGAATGTGACCTTGATTGTGCGCAATGCCGTCGGTGGTGAGATCGCGCGTAAGTCCCTGTCACGATCCGACATTCTGGCAGTCCTGCGGCAACCTCAGACCATGTGGCTTCTGCGCAAGGACACATTGATGCGGTTGCAGCTTCTGGAGCATGTACATTACGCGCAACTGTGGGCAGAGCTTCCTGACGAGATCAGCGCTTTTCTTGCTTCCGAGGCGTCGGGTCTGACAAAGGCCGGATTTGCACCACCCTCGCGCGCATATTCGCCTGCTTTCCCGCATGGTGCCGTATCAACGTCAGGCGCAGCCTGCGACATGTTTCATCGCGCCATTGCAGACGGCTATAACGGTGATCCAGTGGTGCTTTTACATAGGGTTATTCGCACAGCGCGGATGGATGGATCCCATACCCGCCAGCTTGTCTTGATGCTTTCGGAATGGTTTTGCCTGAATGATGACCCGCAGAAGCTGGTCGAGGCTGCACGACGGCACGGGGTTGCACGATGGGACGCTGTGGCAGATCCTTGGGCGCAGATCGCAGCTTTGCCTATGCTGTGGGCCAGTGCTGACTGGCCCGGCTGCCTGCAGGTGCTGCGCCGCGCAAAGATGCAACCGCCGGGTTGGGTTGTGACCCCGGCGCTGGGTTGGTTTGCCACAGCCTTGGCGCAGGGCGCGGGCGGCCCGGACTGTATGACATTGAAAGAGTGCACGGGGCTGATCGTGGCATTGCTGGAGCTGGTGGCGGCGCTTGCCCCTGCGCATATGTCACAAATGGGGTGCCATCGTCTGATCAGGGGAGTGTGCGATGTGTTGGCGGCGACACCGCATCTGCCTGATTGGTGTGCCCCATGCTTTGCCGAACTGGCTCTGCGCGCCTATGGGCTGAACGCTGATTTCTGGGCACAACTGGACGCGTGTGACGCCGCGATGCCCGCACAGTTGGCACATTGGAATCAAAGCTTTGACCGGCTGCAAAAGGCGCTTTCGGCAGGTGATCAGGCAAAGACGCTGAAGGCCGCACGCCCCTATCTGAACGGGCCTTTTGCCGGGCATGATGTTTTGCGCCGTCTTGTATTGCCGGAAATCGCCTTGTGCGGGGCGGCAGACAGGCTACCGGATTTTGATCAATGGGTACTGGCCGTGTCGCAGACTGCGGCCGAGGAAGCGGCGTTGCGTTGGCTGGCCTTTCCGCGAGAGCCACGCGCGCGCGCCGCTTTGGCCTTGCATGTGGATACGGCGATCCACCAAGCTGCATGTGCCGGGCTGCGCGCCGCCACCAGCGATATCCCGCGCCCTCTTCTGTCGGATGCGATGCTTGGGCTGGGACAAAGCTTGCACAGGACGCTTGGAGCCATTGCATCGGGGCATTTGCCTGCATCGGACAGGCTTGCGACACTCATCACGCAGGCCCGGTCAATGGCTTTACCTGAGTCAGATTATATCGGACTTGTGGCCTTGCTGGCGCTTGCCGAAGCGCTTTCGCGTGCAGGTGGATCAGATCAGGCGTGCGGCTGTATCGACGCGGCGCAGATTAAAGGTTTTGACCCGAATGCTGCAACGCGCCCCGCACTTGCACTGGCATTGGCCCGGTTCGACGCGCTTTGTCCTGATCCGGCCCTGCGCGCGAAACTACGTGATGCAGTGCCGTTCGATCCCCGGCTTGCATCGCCCCCCGCCGAGGATGCTTTGGCCAAGACGTTGCGTGCTGCGTCGAACCCCTTCACGGATACACTTGTCGCGCTGATTTCCTGTCGGGCCTATCTTGGCACGCGTGTGCCAGCGATCAGGGCGGCTTGGGGTGACGATCTTGCAGCGCTTGGTATTCCCTTGATTACTGTCGTCGGTCGCGCCGCGGATCAGGCCGCGGGAAGCGGCCACCGCTTCGACGGGCAACTTCTGGAGCTTGACGCTCCCGATGATTATGAGGGCTTGCCCCAGAAGACCCTTGCCCTGGCCGATTGGGTGCTGGCGCAGACCGGTTTCGGGCGCGTGTTCAAAATAGATGATGATTGCTTGCTGGACGCCAAAGCCTTTTTCCATGACCCTACATTTCTGAATGTGCCGTATTACGGACGGCCCTTGCATCGCAAACCCGGCGATATGGATCGCGCTTGGCATATGGCGCGGGCAAAGGGTTTGCGCGGACGGCTTGAACTGGACAAATCGCCCGAACCTTCGGTCTATGCGGATGGGGGGACTGGTTATTGTCTGTCGCGGCCCGCCTTGGCCGCGTTGATTGCTGCGCGCAAGACGGTGCAGGGACAGGCGCTCGAACAGGTCTCATTCATGGAAGACAAGTTGGTCGGCGACTTGTTGGCACTGCGTGGGATTTCGGTAGCGGGGCCGAACTACGATGTCGCGATTTTCCGGAAATCTGCGCCCTCAGTACCAGCCATTCCGCAGTATCACAGCAGTTTTCTGCCTTTTGCGCAGTCGCGCATCAAGCTGGCGCATCTGGATTCCGGCGGGGCACCAGTGGCTGCGCGCGCTGCTATCGATCAAGCCTGGCCCAGCCCGATGAAGGTCTGGCCATGTCATCAAGCTGCGCGGGTGGGCTGGGCCAAAAATGCGCTTGATCTGATCAGTCCGCCCGATCGTCTGGAACAGGCGCGCGATGCAGATGTGACCGTGATTTCGGTCATGCGCAACGAGCGGTTCATGCTGGATCATTTCCTGGCCCATTATCGCCGCCTTGGTGTGGGGGCATTTCTGATAGTGGATAACGGGTCAGATGACGGTACGCTTGAGCATCTGCTCGCCCAACCCGATGTCTGCGTTTTTTCCACCGATACGCCCTATCGTCAGTCTGCCTATGGGGTAATGTGGCAGGAAGCGCTGATGGCGCAATTTCGGCTGGGTCGGTGGTCACTGGTGGCGGATGCCGATGAGCTGGTGTTCTGGACGCTGCCGGATGCGGACGGGCTGGTGCGGGGCGATCTGGCGGCGCTGTTGCGCGGGGCTGATTTCGAGAGCGCAGATGCAGTACGCCTGTTCATGCTTGATATGTATCCCAAAGGCCCGATTTCTGACGCGGAATTTCAACAATCTCCGTTCTCAGAGGCCGGATATGTTGACCGTGTTCCGCTGCGCAGCGACTGGCAAGGGCGCGGCCCATGGTCGAATTGCGCAACCTTCACCAGTGCGCTACGACACCGGTTGATGGAAGAGGCTGGCGCGCCTGCACGCGCCAATCTGTTTGTCGCGCAGAAATACGCCTTACTGCGGTATCATCCATTCATGCAGCTTTCGACGGGATTGCACTATATCGCTGGCGCAAAGGTGGCGACGCGTGACCTGAGTTTTGCGCATTTCAAGTACCATGCACGGTTTCATGCCAAGGCAGCGGCCGAAGTGGCGCGCGGGCAGCACTTCAACAATGCTGAAGAATATCGCAACTACCTGCGTCTTCAGGCAGAAGGACGGAAGATCCTGCATGATCCTGCCCGATCTGTCCGGATACGGGATTGCGCGACAATTCGTGGGCTATGCGGATTGCCAGATGACAGGACGATCGCTGCTTTCAGGCGTGGCTGCGCGTTGCATGCCGTGTCGTCGCCGCAACAGCAGCATGCAGGGTCGTTGCTTCCGTATGGGATTGGCCCTGCGCAATATGTGGACCGGATCAGGGTATCGTGAGGCGAAAGCCATCGGGGATGCTGTCGCGTCCGTCAAGGACGAGATCGGACATGACTTCTGCCAGTGCCGGGGCCATGGCAAAGCCTATCTTGAAGCCGCCATTGAACACATAATGTCCCGCACGATCCGGCCAGGCGCCCAGAAGCGGTGCGCGGCTTTTCGCGCGGGGACGCACGCCCGCCCAACGGCAGATTTCGGGGGCGTCGCGCAGTGCGGGGCAAATGCTGCGCGCCCGGATCAACAGATCGTCGCATTGTGCATCAGTGCTGTCGGGGTCGGTGAAATCCCGCTCGCTGGTCGATCCTATTGCGACTGTGCCGTCGATATGGGGTACGATATGCAGGCCATCCGCGAAAATCTGTGGTGCATCTGGGCAGGGCAGGGCCAGCAGCACAGATTGGCCTTTGACACCGCCCCCAACCACGCGCCCCAGATCGCGGTTGAGATCAGTCAGCCCTTCATGGCCAGTTGCCCAGATGACAGGGCCAGTTGCAGGCGCATCTTGTCCGGTCTCGATCGTGCCACCAAGGTTCTGGATGGCCTGCACCAGTGCTGCACTGGCCTTGCGGGGATGCAGGCGTGCACTGAGCGTGTCATGGATGACCCAGCCAGACGGGGCGTGAAGTGCTAGGCCCGGTGCATCCTTCGCGCGCAGAACCTGCCATGTCGCAAAGCCCTGCCATAGATCATCGGCCCCATCGGCACGGGCATGGGCCAGCGCCAGCCCCGGCTCTGCTACAGGTTGCACCCGCCCCAGTCGCGCATAGCCGGGGTCTGTGCCCGACACTGTTGCAACCCCTTTCCAGAACGGTCCGGCCATTTGCAAGGCGCTGAACTGAAACGCCTTCTTGTCATTCCAATTCTCAGGAACATGCGGTGCCAGTGCGCCCACCAAGCCACCGCTGGACCCAGCACCAGGCGCGCGTTTTTCAATCACGCGCACTGTTGCACCGCGCCGTGCGCAGGTATAGGCCAGCGACAGCCCGAAGATGCCCGCGCCCATGATCGTCAGATCGGCCATTGTCATTTCCTTTGTGTCCCGGCAAGACATGCTTCACATGTGACATAAAGCGAAATCAGATGCAGGACCAGCACGCGCTGCTCGACTGGAAAGACGGGGATATCCCTGTCTCTACCCGGTTTGACGATCCCTATTTCTCGCTGCAAAGCGGGCTGGAAGAGACGCGGCACGTCTTTTTGCGCGGCAATGGCCTGCCAGAGCGCGCGCGGCCCGGATTTCACATTGCCGAACTGGGCTTTGGTACGGGGTTGAACCTGTTGGCAACTGCGGACGTGCTGCAGGGCTACGGGCCGATACGCTATACCAGTTTTGAAGCCTATCCCATGCATCCCGACGACATGGCGCGCGCCTTGCAGGCCTTTCCGGGGCTGAACAGCGCGGCTTTGCTGGCCGCGTGGGGCAGGGGCGCGCGGCGGTTCACACTTGGTGGGCTTGAGGTCGAGGTGATTGTGGGCGATGCGCGTCTGACGCTGCCGGACTGGCCGGACAGGGCAGATGCGTGGTATCTGGATGGCTTCGCACCCGCAAAGAACCCTGAATTGTGGTCAGATGCGTTGATGGCGCAGGTGGGTGCGCATACGGCACCGGGCGGGACATTCGCGACCTACACAGCCGCAGGTCATGTCCGGCGCGCCTTGGCTGCGGCCGGGTTTGAGGTCACGCGCGCGCCCGGTTTCGGGCGCAAACGTCATATGAGCGCGGGTCAGATGACATGAGCCCCCAGAACAACACGCTCGGCATCTGGCTGATGATCGCCACGGCGTTTGTCTTCGCCATGCAGGACGGGCTGTCGCGCCATCTCGCAGGCGAATATAATGTGCTGATGATCATCATGATCCGCTACTGGTTCTTCGCCAGTTTCGTGATTGTGGTGGCCGCGCGCAAAGCCGGTGGGCTACGCCGCGCAGCAGCAACGAAACAGCCATGGGTGCAGGCGTTTCGCGGGGTATTGCTGGCGCTGGAAGTCTGCGTGATGGTCACGGCTTTCGTGGTGCTGGGCTTGGTGGAAAGCCATGCGGTCTTTGCGGTCTATCCGCTACTGATTGCAGCGCTGTCGGGGCCGGTGCTGGGCGAAAAGGTCGGCTGGCGGCGCTGGGTGGCCATCGGGGTCGGGTTTGTGGGCGTGCTGATTATCCTGCAACCTGGGTCAGGGGTGTTCCAGCCTGCGGCCCTGATCCCGCTTCTGGCGGCTTTCATGTTCGCGCTCTACGGATTGCTGACGCGCTATGTTGCGCGGCAGGACAGTGCGGCGGTCAGCTTTTTCTGGACTGGCACAACGGGGGCCGTGGCCATGACGCTGATCGGCATCTGGTTCTGGGAACCGATGGCGCAGGGCGATTGGTTGTGGATGGGGCTTTTGTGCATGACATCCGCCTTCAGTCATTTCCTGCTGATCCGCGCCTATGAGGTGGCCGAAGCCAGTGCTGTTCAGCCCTTCGCATATCTGCAACTGCCCTTCGCAGCAGCTTTGGGCGTTCTGGTGTTCAACGAGGCATTGCGTGGCAATGTGATCATTGGCGCAGGCGTGGTTGTCGCGGCGGGCCTGTTCACGCTATGGCGCGCGCGTGTGAAGACGCCCTGAAGTCCTGTCTATCGCATTGCACCTGCGCTGCCTGCACCCTAAGCTGAGGTCGATATCAGGGATGGGAGAAAGCATGCATAAGCTTTGGGTTTTGGTCGCGATTCAGGCCACAGTGGCCGCGGCCTCGCTGGTGGTGGAAATCGTGGCAGGACGGATGCTCGCGCCCTATGTCGGCATGTCGCTTTACACCTGGACATCAGTGATCGCGGTGGTACTTGCGGGGTTCTCGGCGGGGCATTGGGTGGGCGGACGGCTGGCGGAATGGCCGGCAGACCGCGCGTTGCGCGCCAACGCCTGGGCAATGCTGCTGGCGGCTGCAACAACTGGGGGCGCTGTGTTCCTGCTGCGCGGTGTTGCGGGGCCGGTCATCACGCTTCTGGAAGACCCGGTCGCGGCGATTGTGGCGCTGACCATGCTGGTGTTTTTCCTGCCCTCGTTTTTCGCGGGCATTCCCGCGCCGATCCTGTCGCAGATCGCCGTGCAGCGTCACCGCGAGCATTCTGGCCGCGCGCTGGGTGCGATGTTTGCCGCAGGTGCCTGGGGCGCAATCATTGGCACGCTGGCGGCTGGGTTCTTGTTTATCTCATGGCTCGGCTCCGTGGGGACATTGACGTTTGTGACCGTGGTTTATATCGCCGTGGCGTTTTACAGCTTTCTTGCGGCCAATGGTGCGAAACGCTGGCTGGTGGAGGGCGCAGTTGCCGCATTGATCCCGCTGGCGCTTGCGGGCGCGGCGCTTCTACGCCCTGATCCTTGCACGCGCGAGAGTGACTATTTCTGCATTCGCGTGGTCGATATCTCTCCAAGTGCGGCAGAACCTGTTCGGCTGATGGTGCTGGATCATCTGGTACATGGCATTTCCGACGGGCTGGATCCCAGTGCGATGCTGACGCCGCATGGCATGATGCAGGACGGATTGTCGCGCATGCGTATGGCCGGGCGCGATGCGTGGGACGGTTTTATCATCGGAGGCGGCACCTATACGGTCCCGCGCGCCTGGGTGGAGATGGGCGAGCCTGCAAACGTCACTGTCGCCGAGGTCGATCCGATGGTGACAGAGGTGGCGCGTGACAGTTTCTGGTTCGACCCTGACAGCGTGCGTGTGGTCCATGCGGATGCACGCATTGTGCTGGCGCGCGAAGAGACCAGCTACGATCTGATCCTTGGTGATGCTTTCACGGATATCGCGGCCCCCCCACATTTGATCACGCGCGAGTTTTTCGAGCTTGCGGCATCCCGTCTGAACCCGGATGGATCATTCCTGATGACGATCATCGACCATATGGACCGGATGGACGTGCTGGCATCCCTGACTGTGACCGC
>SKGU01000097.1 GCA_007117255.1 Natronohydrobacter sp.
ACCCCCAGCAAGGCCACGAACGCACGGTAAACACGGGCATAGACATGAACTGCAAAGGAGTAGGTCAGCGGGCTGACCATGCCCGGATAGCTTTCAACAATGTTGGAATTGTCAAAGATCGTCAGCGCGGTGTCGTTGTTCGGGGGGGGTAGCAGCGGGGTGGTAATGGGGCGCGATTGCAGGATGTGCAGCCCGTGCGCATCCAGCGCCCATTCGATATCTTGCGGCGTGCCAAACACATCTTCTGCGCGGCGGGCAAGTGCTGCAATCTGTTCGGCCTGCGCTGCGGTCAGCACGGCAGGAACCGTGGCACATTGCGCGCTCGTGTCGATAGTCCAGTCTTCTCCGTCTTCTTCACCCGAAACCAGACGTTCGCCCAGTCCGGCAATGGCTGACACGACAACACGGTCGCGCCGGCCCGTTACAGGGTCTGCGGAAAATGCCACACCCGCTGCCTGTGCATCAATCATGCGCTGGACAATCACCGCCGGCCCCTCGGACCCGGTTTGTGATTTCAGCGCGCGATAGGTTGCGACAGTTTCGGAAAAGCCCGATTTCCAGACCTGGCGCGCGGCATCCTCGACCTTCGGGGCGGGCACATTCAGAAGCGTGTCAAACTGTCCGGCGTGACTATGCTGAGCACCGTCTTCCTGCCGCGCCGAACTACGCACGGCAAACGGCCCTGTACCCAGCTTTGCCAGCGCGTCGCCCAGACCCTCAAGCGGTGCGCCTGTGTCAAACGCTTCGGCACGGATGACGAAGAACGCAGGCGGCGCAAAACCGCTTTTGGCCAGACGCGACAGTGCTGCAGCCTTGCCGCCGACATCTTGCACATTTTGTGCCTGATCCTGCGGGATAATGATCATCAGAACACTCTTGTAAGCATAGGCGCAAACCCGGCCAGCGCATAGCAGACAAAGACCCAGAGCCCGGCAGTGGTATCAAGGCGCTTTTGCGTCGCTGCGGTGGGGGTCGCCGCATATGTCGCTGCCGCCCGTAGGCACCAGAGCGCGCCAGCGCCGCCCAGAAACACGGCAATCCAGAGCACACCTGTTGCGGCCCCGACACTGACAAGCAAACCCCATGACACCAGAACACATGCCGCCCAGATCGCGGCAGCTTTGCCTGGCCCCCAAAGGCCGGAATAGGTGTCGACGCCTGCAATCTCGTTCTGTGGCGCCCAGAGTTTGCGCCCGATTTCCAGCACGCAGCCATTCACAAAGGACAGCGCCAGAAACAACCAGAGCCAGGGGGCCGGGCCGCCTGCGGGCAGCCATTCCATTGCGGTCAGCAACAGATCAATCAGTGGCATGATTGCCATATGGCTGACCAGATACAGAACAGGCCGCGCCTTCAGCCATTCCGGCACGCCAAATTCTGCCGTCATGGCGGCCAGCCACAGCCACACAAACCCCAGCAACCACAAGACCGGCGGATGCCATGCCCATGCCGCGAATGCGGTAAGCGGCAAGGAGGCCAGCCCAAGTGCCAGAACCGCCCTGAGCGAGATCAGCCCGCGCGGGATGGGGCGATCCGGGCGGTAGCGTTTGTCATCTTCCAGATCCTTGTATTCATCGCAAACCCGCATCTGAAAAAACAGCAGCATTGCCACAGCGAAGCCTGCTGCAAATGCGCCCCAGCCCGGCAACGGTCGTCCAGCCATCTCGGCGGATACGCAGATGCTGGCGGCAGAGAAAACTGCCAGCAAGGGCACCGTCCTGACCAGCGGGAAGCGTTCTTTCTGATAGGTCCACAGTGCGGAAACTGTCATCTGTGGCGCGCCAGATTTTCATGCGCACGCGTGAAATGCCCCGCCGCAATCGCCGCCACAATCGAGATTTCACCGCACAGGCATGTTGCCGCCACCACTTCGGCCAGCGCCGCCCCATGGCCTGCACCTTTCAGCCCAAGGATGTTCAGACCTGCTGACTGGCTGGGCAGCGATGTTCCCCCACCTACTGAGCCGACCAGAATGTTGGGCATGGTCACGCTGCAAAACAGGTCCGTGCCGCGTGCTTCCATGCGGGTGATGCCCATGGCACTTTCGGCAACACATGCAGCGTCCTGCCCTGTTGCGATATAGAGCGCCGCCAGCCCATTGGCGTAATGTGCCTGCGCGCCCAATTGCCCCGACAGATGCGCGCCAAGATTGGCCACCTGCCCGTAATCCAGCATGTCCTGAACGGTCGTCCCAAGAGTACTTTCCACAACGCTGGCCCGCAGCGTGATCGACGCGCTGACCTTGCGCCCGCGCCCCGTGACCAGCCCCAGAAAGGAGGCTTTCTTGTCACCTGAAAAATTGCCCTCGATATACCATGCTTTCAGAGCTACAGGGCAGCGCGCGACGATATCATCGCACAAGGCATTTGTTGCAATCGTGACCATGTTCTGGCCTGCCGCATCGCCAGTCGTATAGCGGCAGATCAGGAACACGACGTTATTGTCAATCACGGGCTCGACAGAGATCAGCTTGCCGTGGCGCGTGGTTGCTTCCGCTGCCAGTTTCAGGCGGTCAATTTCGGTTACAACCCATTCGACGAACAGCCCCGCATTCAGCAGATTTTCCAGAACAAAGGCGGGTGTGCGGATGACGCCTTCATAAAGGATCGCAGTGCTGATCCCGCCCGATTTCGTCGCTGCAAGCGCCCCGCGCGCATAAGAGGCGACGAGCGCGGCTTCGGTCGTGGCCAATGGCACATGGAAATCACCATGGGCGTTCAGGCCATTGATCCGCAAGGGACCAATGATGCCCACGGGCATTTTCACTGTGCCGATGAAGTTCTCGATATTGGCATTGAACTGCTCAGGTCTTGCCATCGTCAAAGGATCGGCGATGGCGTCCTTATCCGTTGGGTCGGTGGTCTTGCTCAGACGCTCCCAGTATTTCGCGACAGTTGCCTGTGTCGCCTTGCGCACCGGCCGCAGGGTGGTGAATTGCGCGTTGCTTGGCAGCATCCGGTCGTGAAGCGGGGCATTCAGGAAACGCGCTCTTAGTCTGCTCAGCATGTCTTTGACATGGGAAGGTATCGTCATCTGCGCATACCATCTTTGAAATTACCGGTAACAAAACACGCTCAGGCAGTATTGTGTGTCACTAAATCTCAAAAATGGCAACAAATGACGGGAAACAGGCGCGTCGCGTCCTGCCGC
>SKGU01000117.1 GCA_007117255.1 Natronohydrobacter sp.
GCAGCATAACGGCAGGATTGCATGAAATTATCGACCTCTTTGCAAAGCGATCGGGCTTGTTTTGCTAAGTTAGTGTCCTGCGGCCTGACCTTCTTGTTGATGGGCTGTGGAAATGGACACTATCCGTTCGATCGACAGCTTGGCGCTGACAGCGCGTCAGAATGGCGTGTGATCCCGGCCCCGCAAGTATGGCTCCATGTGCCGCAATCCATCATGCCAATGGCACGCGGCTCCGGATCGCAGAGAGAACAACGCATGGCGCTGGCAAACACGACAAGCTTGCCAGGTGACAATTTTGTTTATCTCAGAACTGTCGCAGGCAGTTCGCCAGGCGTGATGCGGATTGACCGGATCATTGACGATGCTGGCGGTTTGCCTGCTCCGTTTAAGCGCGACGATCTGAACACCATGACAAGTATCGAAGACGATGCTGGCACGCTGATCTGGGCCGAGTGGACCAATGGTGCAGGGATCACATGTGTGTTCGCGCTGCGACGTCTGACAGCGCATCACCGGCTGTTGCCGCGCGGGGCAAGTGCATTGGACGCAGCGATGCGCAACTGTGTGCGCGGGAGCGCAAAAGATGCGCTAACGCCCCTGAATGCCGCAAATGCAGTTCTAGGGGCCTCTGCACGCCCGCAAGCGGGGGCGGCGCACCACCCACTCTCACCATTGGCAGCACCTCTACCATGACCCCATCTTCTGCTTCACCCGCATCAAAGCGCGCCTTTGCTACACTGTTAGGTATGGTCTGGGCACTCGTGGTAGTCGCTGTCGTAGGTCTGGCTGGCACGCCTACCTCGACACAAGTCCAGGCTCTGCTGGGTGGTGTCGCAGTAATAATTGTCCTTCTGACAAAGCCTTTTGCGCGCAACCATCTTTTGCCCAGGGTGGTCATGCTCGCAACGGCGAGCATGCTGATCTTGCGATACTGGATCTGGCGGCTGACAGATACCCTGCCCTCGATTGACGCACCAGCATCATTTGCCGTGGCAATTTTGCTGTTTGCGGTCGAGACATACGCGATTGCCGTGTTTTTCCTTACCGCTTTCATCAACGCGGATCCTGTCGATCATATGTTGCCCGCCAAGGTGCCCGCCAAGGATATTCCGCGGGTCGATATTCTGGTGCCGTCTTATAACGAACCCATAGAGATGCTCAGCATTACACTTTCTGCCGCGAAACAGATGTTTTACCCCCGCGACCGTCTGACGGTAGTGCTGTGTGACGACGGAGGCACTGATCAGCGCTGTAATCACAGCGACCCAAAAATTGCAGAAGAGGCGAAACAACGACGCGTGGCATTGCAGGAAATGTGCCGCGAACTTGGCGTGCTCTACAGCACACGCGCGCGCAACGAACATGCCAAGGCGGGCAACATGAGCGCGGCGCTGGAAAAGGTTGATGGCGATCTCGTCGTGGTGTTCGACGCTGATCATGTTCCAAGCCACGACTTTCTGGCCCGGACGGTAGGCTACTTCGTAGAAAACCCTCGTCTGTTTCTTGTTCAGACACCGCATTTTTTCATAAACCTTGACCCCGTACAGCGCAATCTGGGGCTCGCGCGCGACTGCCCAGCCGAAAGTGAGATGTTCTACGCCAACATCCATCGGGGCTTGGACCGCTGGAAAGGAGCATTCTTCTGCGGATCAGCAGCGGTCTTGCGCAGGGCCGCACTAGATGAAGCAGGCGGGTTTTCGGGGGAAACCATCACCGAGGACGCAGAAACCGCGCTGGATATTCACGCGCGTGGCTGGGAAAGCATGTATCTCAACCGTGCAATGATTGCGGGCTTGCAGCCAGAGACCTTTGCAACATTCATTCAGCAACGTGGTCGCTGGGCCACGGGAATGGTGCAAATGTTGCTGCTGAAAAACCCGCTGTTCCGGAAGGGTTTATCGCTACAGCAGCGCTTGTGCTACGTCAATTCCATGAGCTTCTGGCTGTTCCCGCTGGTCCGGCTGAGCTTTCTGGTGATACCGCTTTTCTACTTGTTCTTTGGGCTGGAGATTTTTGTCGCCACTGGCGAGGATGTACTTGCCTATATGGTCAGCTATCTGCTTGTCAGCTTTCTGGTTCAGAACGCACTTTTCGGGCATTTGCGCTGGCCGCTGATATCAGAAGTCTATGAGGTTGCCCAAGCCCCTTATCTTGGCACGCAGATTCTCAAAACGATCCTGCGACCCAGATCCGCAAAATTTGCTGTGACGGCCAAGGATGAGACGCTTGACGAAGACATGATCTCGCCAATTTATTTGCCGTTGCTGATGCTTTTCCTACTCCTGGCAGCGGGACTGGTAGCCGCAATCATTCGCTGGATCATGTTTCCTGGCGATCGCACTACGATCGAAGTGGTGGGTGGCTGGGCCATGTTCAACTTCCTGCTCGCAGGTCTTGCACTTGGGGCCGTCTTCGAGAAACGCCAGCGTCGAGGTGTTCCCCGCCTGCCAGTCAAAGCGCCTGCTGTAGTGTCATTGATCACCGAAGGCTCTAGGGGCACGGGCTGCGACGGCGTCATCCTTGATGCGTCTACCGGCGGCGCGAGGCTGCGTCTGCCTTTGCCGGAACGAGACGATCCGACATCACACTGGCGGCGCGAACTCCAACCGGGTGCACGGCTTGTTGTCCGTCCGCTGTTTGACAAGATGAACACACTTGAGACTGAAATCATCGCCGAAGTCCGCGCCATTTCTAAAGGCGCAGAAGGTGTTGATTTGGGGCTTTACTTTCTACCTGATCAACCGCTGAAAGCGCGCTCAGCAATCGCGCATCTGATCTTTGCCGACAGTGAGAACTGGCGCAGGATGCGCGAAGATGATGCGCGCGCGCGCGGGTTGGTCTCGGGACTTTTCTATATCCTCCGGCTCAGTGTGCAAACCATTCCAAGGGTTCTACTGCAATTGATCCGTGAACCGGCAAGACGGCGCCGGAGGGCAGAGGCTGGCCCTGCAGAAAAGGCCCCGGTGCATCTGCTAGCGTTCGGGGCAGATTTCGACACAGGCGAGATGACGCCCAATCAAAATTCCCAGTCCAGACAAGATGAGATGGATTTCATCCTGCATGAAAAGACGGTCGCATGAAGATAAATCGACCTTATATGTTGCTCGTCGCATTGACCGTTCTGGGCATTTCTCTGCCTAGCGCACCGACATCTGCGCAGATCATTCAGCTTACCCCCCCGACAGAACAAGGCCCTGCAGAAGGTGACACACCAACATCACCCCCCAGCGGCATGCCTTCCACGATGATGCTGGGACGACAAAGCTCCGGGCTCGATATAGAAGAGGCACGGGGCCTCACAGCGCAGCGTAAGGAACTACTACCTCTGCGTTTGGAACGGCTGAGCACTCAACATACCATGATTGCTCGGCTGACTGGCGAGTCTGCTCGCGAAAACCTGATCGTGTTCTTGCCGGAAGGTACAGATGCAACCGAACTCGAGCTTGCGTATCGTAGCGGGATAGACACTTTGCCGGACCGCTCATCGCTGCGGGTTACAGTCAATGGCACGGATCTCGGAGAAATCCAGCCTGCGAGCTTCCAGGATTTCACCACTGTCCGTTTCCCAGTGCCAGATGGCGTTCTGAGAACAGGTCCGAACGCGGTCGACATCAGCGTACGCCATACGCACAGAATTGCTTGTGGTGCAGATGCCTCGTTTACCCTGTGGACAGAGATCGACCTCAGGAATAGCGGCATCAGATTACACGCGGATCGCTTCACCCTTGGGCCAGACGGCTTCATCGCCGCAGTTGCGGCACAGGCAGCTCGCGGCGCACCCGTCACGTTTCACCGTCCCGACCCAGAGCAATCCATGCTGGATGCCGCTCCCTTCATCGCCAGCGCCGCCATTGCTCTGGGTGGCACCCCGCCTAAGATTATCAGCGCACCATACTGGGTCGCAGAAGAAGCTGTTCCACAATTGGCGCGCATCACGGCTTTTCCCCCCGGCGAAGGCCCACAGACACCAGAGTTCAGACGCGGTGGAGACGGGGCGATTGTCCTCGTTCTGGAACAGTCCGACAATTATGACGCTGTCCTGGGCGCGCTGTTTCCCGAAGCTTCTGTCATGCCAAGACGCGGGCCTGCCCTGCTGCAACCCGGCGCCCCTCACCGATTGACAGATATTGGCATATCCCATCTGCGGGGTGAGGGAAGGTATCTGCAACTCAACGTCGATTTTATGTTGCCATGGGACTGGATGCTGCTGGCATCGCAGAGGGCAAGACTGGATCTCGACTACAGGTTCGCGGATGGTTTGCCCGCGGGTGCATTGCTGCTCGTGAAAATCAATGGCACCACCATTCGGCTTTTGCCGCTTGACCGCGATGGTGGACAGGGGCTTCCGACATTGCCGATCAGCTTTGCCGCGCGCTTGTTGAATGCTGGTGTGAACCGGCTTGAGTTCGAAGCACTTATCCCTGGGGCGCCCCCGGACATGGCTTGCCCGCCGCTTGTCGGACCGATACTCGAAGTCTCTGCGACCAGCCAGATTTATGTTCCCGCGTCACCTAGAATGACGCAACCATCCCTTGAGCGGACGCTGGCAGCCTTATCCCCAAGAAATATCGAGTTGAGCCAAAGCGCCCTTTCGCAATTTTCTCCAGGTCTGGTGCCTCAGTTGGCCGCAGCACTACTCGTCGCACCCGCTGAGACGCGTCTTACAGATGAAGGTGCAGTGCTACATGTGGGGGTCTTGTCAGATCTTGACCAATTGCAGACCCAATATTCACGCTCTGCAATCCGGGCCCTGTTTCAGGCAATGGGTATCGGCCTTTTGCCCGGCGACTCCCCCCAATCCGACGGTACACCATGGGAAACCGTATCAAGCCCGCGAGGCCGGCCAGGACAGCTTGGACTGAGCGAGATAGGATCATTGCCTCGTCGTGCCGTCGATACGCTGATTGGATTGGTACGTGGCGAAACGCCCGCCTTGAACGACTGGCTTGCAGACAAGGAGGCCCAAGTGGCCTTGCTGCAACCTGATCCGAGGCGGCCTCAGGATATCTGGCTGATCCTGTCGCCGAATATCGATCCGTCAAATGCGGTTACAGCGCTGGCTGCAAGCCGTCTGAGCCACAACGGACCGCGTGGGCAGGTTGCGCTCTATTCCGACGGGCGCGGTTGGGTCAGTTGGACCTCGCCAGATCGGCCACTCAGCCTGAATGACGCCCCCGCGATGTCAAACATTCGGGCAATCATGGGCAATTACGCCACGACTGCGCCGCTGCCATTTATCAGCGCCCTTTTGGGGCTCACGCTGTTTTCTGCTGCGGTTGCGCTAGCCGTGCTTCTGTTGTCAAGGAGGCGTTCAAAATGAAACGTCGTTCGTTTCTGTCGATTTCCGCATGCGGCGCTCTCACTGGGATGGCTGGGACCATGGCTCCCATAGAGGCAGCCGCCCGCATCGCGCGCGGCTCAGACCATCCGCTTTGGCACCTATGGCAGGCGTGGAAGGACGAACATCTGGATTTCACCGGGCGCGTGATTGATGGGCCCCAGCAACGCGCAAGTCATTCCGAAGGGCAAGGTTACGGTATGCTGCTCGCCGCCGAATTCGGTGATCGCGATGCGTTCCAGCGGATGTCTGCTTGGACGGATGCTAACCTTGCCATCCGCAGGGACAATCTGCTGGCATGGCGGTGGCTGCCAGATGTGCCAGAACGCGTCCCGGATTTGAACAATGCCAGTGACGGTGATCTTTTTCATGCTTGGGCGTTGTTGCGAGCAAGCGAGGTCTTCGGCCAGAGCAGGTGGCGCACCCGTGCGCTTGACGTCACAGCTGATCTCATTCGTTTGTGCGTTGCATCTCGCCCCGACCGTCCGGGCACGCCGATCCTTCTACCCGCAGAAGCTGGATTCATCAAACAAGGCGGGATCATCTTCAACCCATCCTACGTCATGCCGCGCGCCTTGCGCGCGCTGGCCGATGCGTCGGGAAACGCATTATTGGCGCAGCTCGCGCAATCCGGACTGGATCTGATGGCCGAAATCGCGGCACCTGGTCTGATCCCCGACTGGCTTGAACTGACGCCCGCCGGACCGCGTCCCGCAGAAGGGTTTTCGCCCTTTGCAGGATATGAAGCGATCAGAATTCCGCTGTTTCTGATCTGGTCAGGCGAGGCCGGGCATCGCGCCACCTTGAATGCAGCAACCGCCATGTCACGCGCGCCCGCAGGTACTGCAGCTGTGATCCTCCATCCGACAAGTGGCGAAATCATCGAATACAGTCGTGATGCAGGCTATCGAGCCATTGCGGCACTCGCCCAATGCTCAGCCTTTGACGAAACCGGCTCCGCAATGCCGCCATTCTCTCGCAACCAACCTTACTACCCCGCAACCTTGCACCTGTTCGCACTTCTGGCACAGATAGAGATGTCTCCCAAATGCCGCCCGATATGATCCGAAATACTCTGCGCGTTGCGCTTGTGATGAGCTGTCTTCTTGGGGGAAACGCCCTTGCGCAGACACCCGACCAGAACGACTTGCAGGCGCTGCGCTTCTATCTGCAGCAGGAAAATGAGCGCGCTGTCCGAGCGGAGCTTCAGCGACTGCAGATCCAGTTTCCGGACTGGTCCCCGCCCAACAATCTGTCAGACCTCACCACTTCGACGGGACCAGAAACGATTGACCAAATCTATCGCCATATCGAGGCTGAGGAGTTCGACAGTGCACGAGGTTTGATCGAACAAACAGATGCCGCTTATCCCGATTGGTCGCCCCCAGCGGATTTGCTCGAATTGCTCAGAACGTCTGAAGCTCAGGTAGAGTTTGACATCGCAGTCCAGCGCAACCAACCAGAAACAGCCATCAGTATCGCGCGTGGCGTGCCCAATCTTTTATCCTGCGAGCGAATTAACAACGCGTGGAACCTCGCTGAAATGCATCAGTTGCTGGGCGATACTGCGGGCGCAATGACTGTATATCAGGCAATCATGACCGCATGCACAGACCCTGACCTGTTGATCGCCACCTTGGAAAAAGCCGATGCCATAGCAACGGCGGAAAATCTGGAGCGGTTGGCAGATATGGCGCGCACACAAGCGCCGCAGGATATTTTGCGCCTTCAACAAACCGAAGATCGACTGCGAGCCGGACGACAGCTTGATGCGCGCTGGGGGGTGCCTGAACGCACCATCTCTCTCGCCATGCCGGCAGCACAAGAGGCTGAGCTTGTCTTAAGTGTTGCACCAGCAACCGATACGACACCGCGCCCCGAACCGCGTCCGTCAGAAACTGCTTCTTCGCGGCCTGCGCAGACCGCGTCACCGCAAAGCGCGCCACCTCAAACCACGACACATGGGAACCTTGCGGCGGTACAGGCTGCAGCGCAGCGCGGAGCGTGGGCCGAATGTCTGGCGCAAACCTCCGGAACGACACGGATCGATCTGATCTATGAGCGGGCATGGTGTGCCTATAACGCGGAGCGCCCGATGGAAGCCTCAGATGCCTTTCGCAAAGCCGCTCAAGCTGGCACCTCTGCCACCATGCGCCGTGACGCGGCCTATGGATGGATGCTGTCATTGCTGAAGTTGAACATGACAGAACAAGCCGCGCAAGTTCTTGCGGGCACGGCGCTGACGCATGCGCAAAGGCTGGAGATCGAAAGCCAGATCCTGGATAGGCGGGGTGTGCGGGCATACGAACAGGGAAATTACACACAGGCAATTGCCTTCTTTGACGCGCGCGAGCGGCTGACCGGACAAGCCCGTCGTGACCTGACCCTACTGAAAGGCTACGCACTTCTGAACTCTGGAAACCGTTCCGGCGCGCGAGAGGTGTTCATGCGGCTGCATCGACAACTTTCAACTCCGGAAACACGAAATGCCCTGAGAGCCGCGCAATGATCCGCAATGCCATATGCTTGCGGCTGATGTGCCCGACACCCCCTTAAGAGAGCAAGATCATGCAAGACGATCCTTCTGACGCGATACATGACGCAGATTTCTTTATCCGCAGGTGGCAAGATGATCTGCCGCCGCGGATTGTACCGGTGCTTCAGGAACACCATCGCAACTTGGTTGATTTGTCGCGCACCCTGAAGGCCGCAGGTCGCAGCCCCGAAGAGATACGCCAATGCGTGCATGTGCTCATCACCAGCTACGAACACAAGCTGATCGAAGTCATCGCCACGGAGACCGGATCATGAGTTTCACATCAAAATTGAAAACCCACGACGAACACGGGCGATTGGCCACGTTGAAGCGGTATCAGATTCTCGACACAGCCCCCGAAGACGAATTTGATGAGATCATTGCTCTTGTAAAGGAAGTACTTGGGGCACCAATCGCTGCGATTTCGTTGATTGACAGCGATCGTCAATGGTTCAAGGCTATCAGTGGGGTGGAGTTGAAGGAAACGCCGCGTTCTGTTGCGTTTTGCGATCACACGATCCGATCTGCGCATCCTCTCGTTGTTGAGGACACGACTCGCGACGCAAGGTTCGAGGCAAATCCTTTCGTGACCGACGCACAGGGTCTGCGCTGTTATCTCGGCGTGCCTTTGCAATCCCCCGACGGATACAATGTCGGATCGCTCTGTGTAATGGGCTTTGAGCCGCGCAGCTTTACGAACAAGGATATCGATGTGCTACGCAGCTTTGCAAAGCTGCTGGTCTCGCAGATGGAACTGCGCCTTGTATCCCGCAAAGACGCGCTGACAGGAACGCTTTCGCGCGCCGGTTTGGAAGAACGTCTCGCCGCAGCCTTTCAACAAACAGATCGCCCTAGTGTGCTGTTGATGATCGATATTGATCTGTTCAAGCGCATCAATGATCATTTTGGACATCAGGCGGGCGACGCGAGCCTGAAGCATGTTGCCCGTATTCTGCAGGAAAACCTTCGTAAGGTTGACGAGATCGGGCGCTACGGCGGTGAAGAGTTTGCGATCCTTTTGCGCGATATTTCGGAACCGGAAGCCTGCAAGCTTGCGGATAGGCTACGCCAGAAGGTCTCGGTCGGGAAGCTTGCGGAGATCAGCCCAGAGCGGGTGACTGTCAGCATAGGTCTTGCAGGTCTTGATCCTTTCGTTGCCAGTGTGGACGAATGGATCCGTCGCGCAGATACTGCTCTCTATCAGGCTAAATTGAACGGCCGAAATCAGGTGGTTGTCTACAGTGCCTCATTGGTCCCGCTTCACGGAAATCGTCAGTCTTGACTGATACAGAAAAGCCAAGACTTGCGGTAGCTTATTGACACAAGGCGACCTGGTACTGATGTGGGGGGCCTCGATGGTTTGGTCAGGCATAAGCCTACGCCGAGGGACTTCTTTTTACGCTGAAGATTTCTGCTCAGGTCCTACGTTATGTCCGACCAGCTGCGCCGAGGTCAGGCACGCAGCCCCGGCAGCTGTGTTGGGCCAAGGGAAACGCCCACGCTGGAGAACCGTGTAGTAGAGGCAAAACCCTTGGCCGTCCCGATAGAGAAGCTTCAGCCGGTCACCCTTGCAGCCCCGAAACGCAAACACCGCACCACCCCTAGGCTTGTGGCGCAAAGCCCTGACGGTGAGCCATTGATGGACCATTGGTTCGAGCACAATGGCGATCCGGTATATTGGATAGCCCTACCAGTCTGCGGCAATGAGAATCACCGCGCAGGCTCAGCCCTGGCTGTTTTCCCTGACCCATGCGCTTGGACTGACCCCAACGACACGCAGAAACTCACGGTTGAAGTTCGATTTGGTGTTGAACCCGGAAGCGAACATCGCCTCGGTCGCGCTTTCCCCTTGGGTCAGCAGGTCCTGCGCATGCCGGATCCGCGCCGCGTTCACAAAACGCGAGACATTGTCACCCGTTGCGCGATTGATCGTCACTGACAGCGCCTTGGCGGGCACGCGCAGCTTCCGCGCGAGCTGGGCAAGCGTCAGGTTCGGGTCAAGATAGGGTTTATCCTGCGCCATAAGCTCCAGCACACGGTTCCACAATTCAGTATCCGGCTGGGCGGGTTCCGGGGCCGGATCAGGCACTTCGGGCGCCTCGTTACGTAGGGTGGGCGACAGCGCGAAAAGGCCAATCAGCAGAAGATTGCCCACCGAAAAGACTGTGATAATCCATCCCCGCGCCTGTGCATATCCCATGACCTGCGCAAGCACGATCACCACATCGCTGAGCGCCGATGCGATGAGGGCTGCGCCGATCACCAGCCAGATCCGGGAGGGCAGATTGTCATGGGCGAGTGACGCGTTCGGCTGGGCGTCTGACCCTTGCAGAGCTTGCGCAAGGATCGCGATGCCATAGCCGACAAAGGCCCCAGGCAGCAGCACATCCAGGAAGGCCGGCGCGACCAGCAGGGCGGCCATTGCCGCGAGCGGGACGAGCAGATGCAGCAGGTCAGCCCGATCTGCGGGTCTGACGGACGTGACAACATAGGCAAACCACGCCCCCGGCGGAATGAATGCAGCGATGACTGGCTGAACAAGGCGCATGCCCGGCACCATATAGTGCTGCGCCAAGGCGATGATCAGCGATTGCACTGCGCATAGCGCGAGCAGCAGCCCGAGCGCGGAGAGCCGCCCCTGATCTGCCCAAAGGCGCAGACAGCCGAAAGCGAGGGCCAAAGCGACAAATACGGGGATCGGGAGCGTGGGCATGGCAGGCATCGTTTCAGCAGGGAATGCGCGTTGTTTAGTCCCAAATCCGGATCGAGGCGACCTGAATCCGGAAACAGGTCGCGGCAATTCACTCGGACAGGCCAAAAGACAGGAACTTCCTATTCAGATCGGAGAAACGCTCATGAAACACATCGCATCGCCCCTCGCCCTGTCTCTTGTCGCCTCGACAGCACTGGCCGACGGGGCCGGGCTCAGGGTCGTGCAGGCCCCCATGCCGCATTTTGACACAGAGGCGCGCGTTGCGATCTGGTATCCGCGCGCGACAGGCGGCACGCTGACCCTTTATGGCGACAACCCGGTGTTCAAGGGTGTCGAGGCATATCTTGACGCGGACCCAGGCCAGGGCCGTTTTCCGGTGGTGCTGTTCAGTCACGGGATGGGCGGCACCGACCGGGCGCAGGCCTGGCTGGGGGCGGGGCTGGCACGTCGTGGGGCGGTTGTTGTCATGGTGAACCATCCCAATTCGACCTGGGATGATTTCAACATGGCCGAGGGCGTGCAGCACTGGACCCGCGCTGCTGATTTGTCCTCGGCGCTTGACTGGCTGCAGGATGACCCCGAACTTGCCCCCCATCTGGACGACACGCGCATTCTCGCGGCGGGGTTTTCCTATGGGGGCTGGACGGCCCTGTCGCTCGGCGGGATGACTGGAAATCTGGACGGGCTTATTGCGGCCTGCACCACGCATATCGAGACGATGGAAGCCTGCGATATGCTGCTCTCGGATGATGTGGGGTTGCAGCGGCAGAATGCGATGGCGTGGAACGCCAGCTATGCGGATGCGCGCGTCACCTCTGTCGTGGCCATCGACCCCGGTTTTGTCTGGGGTCTAGGGCGCGAAAACGTGGCGGCACTATTGCCCGATGCGCTGCTGATCGGGCTTGGCGATCCTGAGACGCAGATGTTGGCGACGGATTTCACGGCAAGCGGCCTTTCTGCCCTGCTGGCACAGGGGCAGACCCAACACCTCGCCCCGGCGTTCCACTTCACCGCGATGCCGCTGTGCAAACCGGACGGCGCCGC
>SKGU01000080.1 GCA_007117255.1 Natronohydrobacter sp.
CCGTGTCAGACAAGCGGCCAACCTGTTCCGTGATCTGGGCCTTGGGGAAAATGACACGGTCGCTTACATCCTGCCCACGCTGAATGAAACTGCGATCACGCTTCTGGGCGGCATGACCGCCGCACGGGTGGCCCCGATCAACCCGTTGCTGGAGCCAGACAAGATCGCCTCGTTATTGCGTGAAACGCGTGCGCGGGTGGTGGTGACATTGCGCGCTTTCCCAAAGACAGATGTTGCGCAGAAAGTGGCCGAAGCCGTGGCAATGGCCCCGGATGTCGAAACTGTGCTGGAAGTTGACCTTCTGCCCCATCTCAGCCCGCCAAAATCCTGGATCGTGCCGCTGATCCGTCCCAAGGCGACCCCGCGTCACCGTGCGCGCGTGCTGGATTTCGGGCGCGAACTGAAACGCCAGCCCGCCGACAAGCTGACATTCGATGCGCCCTCGACCGACCGGATTGCCGCGCTGTTTCACACGGGCGGTACGACCGGCATGCCGAAACTGGCGCAGCACCGCTATTCGGGCATGATCTATAATGGCTGGCTGGGGGCAGAGCTTCTGTTCACCGAAAAGGACGTGCTCCTGTGCCCGTTGCCGCTGTTTCATGTCTTTGCGGCCTATCCGATCCTGATGTCTTGCCTGATGTCAGGCGCGCATGTGGTGTTTCCCACCCCGCAAGGCTATCGCGGCGAAGGTGTGTTCGACAATTTCTGGAAGCTGATCGAGCGCTGGGGCGTCACTTTCATGATCACTGTGCCGACAGCACTGTCGGCGCTGATGCAACGCAAGGTCGATGCCGATATTTCCAGCCTGCGTACTGGCATTTCCGGATCAGCAGCATTGCCGCGCGAGCTGTATCGCCGGTTTGAGGACGCAACAGGCGTGCAGATCGCCGAAGGATACGGGCTGACCGAAGCGACCTGTCTTGTGTCCTGCAACCCGGTGGATGGGGAAAAGAAAATTGGCTCGGTGGGCTTTCCCCTGCCCTATACTGAGGTGCAAATCCTGCGCGCTACATCTGACGGTTTCACCGCATGCGCCACAGATGAGGTTGGCGAAATCTGCATTCGCAATCCCGGCGTCAGCGCGCCCACCTATACCGAGGACGCCAAGAACCGCGACTTGTACACGCCTGAAGGATTCCTGCGCACAGGCGATCTTGGGCGGCTGGATTCTGACGGTTTCCTGTGGATCACGGGGCGCTCGAAAGACCTGATCATTCGCGGTGGGCACAATATCGACCCTGCCGAAATCGAGGAGGCGTTGTTGTCGCATCCCGATGTCAGCTTTGCAGGCGCCATTGGCCAGCCCGACCCAAAAGCGGGCGAGTTACCATGTGCCTATGTGGAACTCGTCGCAGGGGCGCAGGTGACATCTGACGCGCTGCTTTCGCATGTGAGCACGCGCATTTCCGAACGCGCAGCGCTGCCCAAACATATCGAAATCCTCGATGAATTGCCAAAGACTGCTGTGGGCAAAGTGTTCAAGCCAGATCTGCGCAGGCGGGCCATCGCGCGGGTGCTCGATGCGGCGCTGCAAGAGGCTGGCATTACCGCGCATGTCGCCGAGGTGATCGAGGACCGCAAGCGCGGGCTGGTGGCGCGGATTGCACTGGATGACGAAAAATCACATACCCAACTAAGCGCGCTGCTTGACCAGTTCACTGTTCCTTGGGAACGCATCTGATCCAAATGGCAGCCTGAGTCAAAAAAGCCGCACCCCCAGATGTAATCTTGCAGATTGCGGCCACGATCCTTGACAGCCCTGCGCGTCTGTCAGATTCTTGCGACAAAACACCAAAAACCAACAATAAATTCGAGGCAGACATGAGCAACAATCCTACAGTTCCGCTTCTGGCGGTATCTTTTCTTGTGGTTGCAGGATGCTCCGGTGGCGGTGGCGGTGGGGGAACTCCCGCAGCCCCACCCGCAGGCGCGACAATGTCAATCGGGGCCGATGGAACGGTTCAGCAAGCACGCGCAGATGTGTCCCGGTCCGATAATGGCAGCATTTTGCTGTCCATGACCGAGGGCCCCATGGCCGGCATGACAATGGAATGCACAGATGCGACCCTTGGCGCCTGCCTCGTAGTGGGTGGACCCGCCGGGACCACTGCCACCGGTACGCTTCTGGAGCGCTATCGGGGGCAATACGCCTTTGTCGGCAATTTCTCGGTGTTGCAGGTCAGTGGCGACGCACTTGTCTCATCCTCACATCTTGTACACGCAGCCAGCCCTGACTGGGATGCGACAGCGACGTCCCTTCCGCAAGGGCGCGTGAATTACACCGGTCAGTTTTCCGCAGGGGCCGGTCTGACTGGCGGACCATCGGGCATGATCGAGGGCACAACAACCCTTGTTGCCGATTTCAATGCGGGCGTGTTGGCCGGTCAGCTTTCTGGCGGGTTCGAGGATGGCACTTCGGTCAATGCAAGTTTCAACAACATCACCATTGACGCGGCCAATGGGCAGTTCACCACAACAGACGATAGCGTCATCCTCTTTCAGGGCGATCTGGCAGATGGCGTCATTGACGGTGCGTTTTACGGTCCCGGCGCAGAAGAAGCCGCAGGCATTTTCCAGATGGGCAACGAACACGGCGGCATGAGCGGCATTTTTCTGGCCTGTCAGGGGCTTGAGGCCACCTGTATCGCACCATAACCCTTTCATTCTTGCCCAAATATCCACGGGGTTTCTCAAGGGGACAGTTGTCCCCTTGAGGCCGGGAGTTTGAGGGGCGGCAGCCCCTCAATCCCCCCTTTGCCACCATGTCAGCCGCGCACAGTCCCGTCGCCTGTCACCAGATATTTGAAACTCGTCAGTTGCTCGGCCCCCACCGGTCCGCGCGCATGCATCTTGCCTGTCGCAATTCCGATCTCGCCGCCAAGGCCGAACTCACCCCCATCGGCAAACTGGGTTGAGGCATTATGCATCAGGATCGCCGAGTCCAACCCTGCAAAGAAGCGCTGAACGACCTGTGTATCCTCTGCAATCACCGCCTCGGTATGTTGCGAGCCATATGTGCGAATATGCGCCATCGCGCCTTCGACATCCTCGACCACGGCGGCGGCGATGATCTTGTCGAGATATTCGCGCCCGAAATCATCACCGCTTGCCGCAACGACGTCTGGCAGATGCTGCAGAC
>SKGU01000094.1 GCA_007117255.1 Natronohydrobacter sp.
GCCGACGCCGCCGCCACAGGTGAAGCGAAAAACCATAAGCCGATTGAGTACCCCAAACCCGATGGCACCCTGTCCTTTGACCGGCTGACGAATGTGGCCTATTCCTTCACCAACCATGAAGAAAGCCAGCCTGCACATCTGACGTTGAAAGATCCATCTGTCCCGATTGCGGTCAACCTGCCCAAATATGCAGAACCCGCGCAGCGTTATTGTCCGGCAGGGGTCTATGAAGTGGTCAGCGAAGAGGGCAAAGACCCACGCTTCGTGATCAATTTCCAGAACTGCGTGCATTGCAAGACCTGCGATATCAAGGATCCCAGTCAGAATATTCACTGGGTCACACCGCAGGGCGGAGACGGGCCGAACTACCCCAATATGTGACGTTTGGGTGAGGATTGCCGCTGGCCGGGCGTTTTCCGGCCAGTTGCGATTGCCAGTCTGACGCATGCGCCCTAGTGTTATGCCAAATCCTTGATGACGGAGCGCTGTCCTCGTGTTGCATATCCGACGCATTGCCAAGCTGTTGGCCCTCATTGTCCTCGTACCATTGACGTTTGTACCGCCTGCAGTGGCGCAAGAGATGACACGCCTTGCACCGGGACTTGCAGGCGCATTCCTGTCTGGTCGGATCGCAGTGTCGGATGATAATTTTGAGCAGATTGCCCGGAACTATGACCTTGCACTTCAAAGCGATCCGCAAAATCAGGGGTTTCGCGAGCTTGCGATGCAAGGTCATCTGCTGAGTGGAAACTTCGAACGGGCCGTAGAGCTTGCGGTGAAAGCCTCTGAAGACGGTGAACTAAGTCAGGCTGCAGCCGTGATCCTGCAGGCTGATGAATTTCGCAGAGGCGCGTTCGATGCAGTCAGTGGCGCGCTGGCAGATGGGCGGCGCACAGGGCCATTGACGGATGCGATGGCGATTGCATGGAGTGAGTTGGGCAAGGGCAGCATGTCGGATGCGCTCGAAGCGTTTGACCGCGCAATCGAAGAACGATCCGAACTTGCGCCTTTTGCGCTTTATCAAAAAGCGATGGCTCTGGCTTATGTCGGTGACATGGAACGCGCAGCTGATATTCTGACGGGAGAAACAGATGGCCCAGTCAGCCTGTCGCGGCGCGGTGTGCTGGCGCATATGACTATTCTGTCGCAACTTGGCCGCTTTGATGACGCACTGGAACTGGCCGACACTATGTTCGGGGGCACACCCGAAGATGATGTGGCCCAGATCATCGCATCCTTGCAGGCCGGGGAGCCTGTTCCCTTCACAACTGTGACCTCAGTGCAGGACGGGATGGCCGAAACTTATTTTACCCTGTCTGCCGCGCTGATCGGAGAGCGCAATGACTGGTTGCCCATGATCTATGGGCGGCTGGTTCTTGCACTGCGCCCCGATCACCCTGATGCTATCCTGCTGACGGGGCAGTTGATGGAGCGCGCAAACCAGTTTTCGCTTGCTGATCAGATTTACGGGCTTATGCCGCAGGACAATGCCCAATATCTTGGGGCACAACTGGGACGCGCAAATGCGCTCTATCAGTCGGGGCAGACCGATGCTGCGGTGGAACGCCTTGAGGCACTGAGCGAAGTTCGGTCTGATTCCGTGCTGGTCTTTAGTGCGCTGGGGGACATGCTGCGCCGTGAAGAGCGCTATTCCGAAGCAGCAGATGCCTATGATCGCGCCATTTCATTGATTGACGAACTTGAAGAACGCCATTGGGTTCTGATCTATACACGCGCTATTGCGCTGGAACGAATGGGGGATTGGGACCGGGCCGAACCGGAGTTTCGCCGGACGCTGGAATTCGTGCCCGAAGAACCGCAGGTTCTGAACTACTTGGGGTATTCGTTGATTGAACAGCGCAGCAATCTCGATGAGGCGCTTGATATGATTGAGCGCGCAGTCGAAGGCGACCCCGACAGCGGCTATATCACCGATTCACTGGGCTGGGCCTATTATCGCCTTGGTCGCTTTGAGGAAGCCGTTCCAGTCATGGAACGCGCGGTTGAATTGTTGCCTCGTGATGCTGTGATCAATGATCATCTTGGCGATGTGTATTATGCAGTGGGGCGCACGCGGGAAGCCCGGTTCCAGTGGCGCCGTGCGCTGTCCTTTGGGCCGCATCCCGATCTGGACATGGACCTTGTGCGGCGCAAGCTGGAAATTGGCAAGGATGCCGCTTTGGAAGAGTTCGGCACCGGGCAATGAGCAGGTCTGAACCTGCCCCTGCGAAGATCAATCTTTGCCTGCATGTGACGGGCCAGCGGCCTGATGGGTATCATCTGCTGGATTCGCTTGTGGTTTTTGCAGGGATTGGTGACACAGTCTCTGCCCGTCGCATGCAGGGTTTGTCATTGTCTGTAACCGGGCCAGAGGGCGCGGGGCTTAGTCCGGGGGCGGATAATCTGGTCCTGCGTGCCGCGCGGTTGATGGGCGCGCGCGATCTTGCGCTGACGCTTGACAAGGTGCTGCCAGTTGCGTCGGGTATTGGCGGCGGTTCATCCGATGCTGCAGCCTGTCTTCGGTTGTTGTCGCGGCTTCAGGGTGTGACATTGCCCCCGCCAAAAGTGGTGCTGGCGTTGGGCGCGGATGTGCCGGTCTGCCTGCAAGCCCGCCCGTGCCGGATGCGTGGAATTGGCGAAGACATCACCCCGCTTCCGTCTTTGCCCCGGTTCTGGATGGTGCTGGTCAACCCACGATGCGAGGTTTCAACCCCTCAGGTGTTCCGCGCCTTGCGCGCGCGCGACAATGCCCCGATGCCAGAGCAGTTGCCCGAATGGGAAAATGCGAGCAGTTTCTTCGACTGGCTGGCACAGCAGCGCAATGATCTTGAAACCCCGGCCCTTCAGACCGCCCCGGTCATCGGGCAGGTTCTGGATGTTCTGGGCACGGCGCAAGGCTGCGCGCTGGCGCGCATGTCCGGGTCTGGGGCGACTTGCTTTGGTCTTTTCGGCAAGCAAACAGATGCCGAAGCTGCCGCGCGCAAGATCAATGCGGCATTTCCGGCATGGTGGTGCGAAGCGACAGAATGCGCGCGCGCCCCAACGGGCGATCAATAAAGCCGCGCCACAACATAATCGGCAAGATCAGACAGCATCTCGCGCAGCGGGTGGTCGGGCAGCGCGTCGAGCGCGGCTTTCGCGC
>SKGU01000171.1 GCA_007117255.1 Natronohydrobacter sp.
AAGAAGCGCTTTTCCATGACAGCCACTGGCAAGGTCAAGGCAGGTCAGGCCGGCAAGCGCCATGGCATGATCAAGCGGACCAAGAAGTTCATTCGCGACGCGCGCGGTAATACGATCCTGTCAGAACAGGATGCCCGCATCGTCAAGAAATATATGCCCTACGACCGCTAAGGAGCCGCTGTCATGTCTCGTGTAAAATCAGGCACCGTTACCCACGCCCGTCACCGCAAGGTTATCAAGGCGGCCAAGGGCTACTATGGTGCTCGCTCGCGCAATTTCCGCACTGCAACGCAGGCTGTGGACAAAGCCAACCAATATGCCACCCGTGACCGCAAGGTCCGCAAGCGCAATTTCCGCGCATTGTGGATTCAGCGGATCAATGCGGCGGTTCGGGAAATCGATCCTTCGCTGACCTATTCGCGTTTCATTAACGCGCTGGGCCTGGCCGGGATTGAAGTGGACCGCAAGGTTCTGGCCGATCTGGCAGTGCATGAACCTGAAGCGTTTGGCCAGATTGTGGCCAAGGCACAGGCGGCAATGGCCTGAATTGGATCGTCCCGCGATGCGCACTGCATTGCGGGACTTTCGCGCGTTTCAGTCTTACAGGCTTGACGCATTGCTTCCCGCGCCGTAACAGGGCGCGGCTCACTGTCCGGATTCGGGCATGTGGCCCCTGATCTCTTTCCCAGACCTGACAGCTTCGGCAGGACGCGGGATGCTCAGGGCACTAACAGAAGCGTGACCTATCCTCTGGCGGGCGCGGATGCGGACCCGATCGAAGACCAGAGCTCTTGGCCAGCATCACCAGCGTGGGCAAAACCGCGTGCAGTTGAAAGGATTTGCGATGAACCTGATCGCACAGCTAGAAGCCGAGCAAATCGCAGAGCTTGGCAAGACCATTCCGGATTTCAAGGCCGGCGACACCATCCGTGTTGGCTACAAAGTGACCGAAGGCACCCGTTCGCGCGTGCAGAACTTCGAAGGCGTCTGCATTGGCCGCAAAGGCGGCGCTGGCATCGGTGCCTCGTTCACTGTGCGCAAGATCTCCTTCGGTGAAGGTGTGGAACGTGTGTTCCCGCTCTATTCGACCAATATCGACAGCATCGAAGTTGTCCGCCGTGGTCGTGTGCGCCGCGCGAAACTGTATTACCTGCGCGATCGTCGTGGCAAATCTGCCCGGATCGCCGAGAAAACGAACTACCGTCCGCTGGACGCGAAAGCCTGAGGAGCGAAATCATGAAAGCCGATACGCATCCCGATTATCACTTGATCAATGTCAAGATGACCGATGGCACGGTCGTCCAGATGAAATCCACATGGGGCGCAGAGGGCGACACGCTCTCGCTGGATATCGACCCCTCGGTTCACCCGGCCTGGACCGGCGGCACGGGCCGTCTGATGGATACCGGCGGCAAGGTGTCCCGCTTCAAGAACAAATACGCGGGTCTTGGTTTCTGAGAAAGCCAAACCCCACAGTGATCGAAGGCGCGGGTGTTCCCGCGCCTTTTTTCTTGTTTAACAAGCGTTTGGACTTTCGCGCATCTATGCTTGTATCCATCACTGGCTCAGCCTAGATGGGGCGTGATACCAACAATCGGCGGGGGCAGCAGCGATGGCGCATATCATCGTGGTAGGCAACGAAAAGGGCGGCTCTGGCAAATCCACGATCTCGATGCATGTGTCGGTGGCATTGGCGCGCATGGGCATGCGTGTCGGCGCGATGGATCTTGACGTGCGGCAGCTCAGTTTCGGCCGCTATATCGAGAACCGGAGCAACTGGACCCAGCGTCAGGAGCTGGATTTGCCCTCGCCGCGTTTCATGCCTTTGCCCGATACCAGCATGTTTGACCTGCCCGAAAGCCCGCAACTGCATGATGCACGCATGAGCGCCGCGCTGGAATCGCTGATGCCCGACAGTGATTTCATCGTGATCGATTGCCCCGGTTCCTATACACGCCTGAGCCAATACGCGCATTCAGTGGCAGATACGCTGATCACGCCGATCAATGACAGCTTTATCGATTTTGACCTTCTGGCCCGGACTGACCCTGAAACTGGCGCAGTGCTGTCGCCCTCGATTTACTCTGAAATGGTCTGGAAGGCGCGTCAGACCCGTGCGCAGGCTGGCCTCAAACCGCTGAACTGGGTTGTGCTGCGCAATCGCATGGGCACGACAGCGATGCACAACAAGCGCAAGGTCGGTGACGCTCTTGAACAATTGTCCCGCCGCATCGGTTTTCGCCTTGCGCCGGGGTTCAGCGAGCGGGTGATCTTCCGCGAATTGTTCCCCAAGGGACTGACCTTGCTGGACCTGCGCGATGTCGGGGCGGAACCCATGACCATGTCACATGTGGCCGCCCGTCAAGAATTGCGTGATCTTATGCTTGCGCTCGAATTGCCTGAACTTGCGGTCAGTGTTTGATATACCCACGGCTTGGCAGGCGCGCGGCCAGATCGTCCGAAAGGGCCGCAAGACGTGACTGGATCGTGTCATTTACATCGCCAGATGGTTTCCCATAGGACAGCAGGCTGTTCAGCAAGGAAGTCCCTTTTGGGTGATCGGAGTTGGTTTCTGATGCAAACATGGCAGGCCTCTCATCATTCAGTGCTCAACAAAAACGAGGTTAATTGCACGTCAGGGCAAAAATGGGGCGCTCGCGTGATGATTTGACGGACCTATTGCGGCAGGGCGGCGCGACTTGGCTTGCGCCACCCATGATTGCAATTCGACATATGGCCTGATCAACCTGCCGCAGATCACAGCGCGCCAACCCGCTCAGGGCCTTGCATGCGTCAACGACGCCCGCATCCTCGCAGTTGCTGGTCATACATCGCCGCCCGAGATGCGACCCGGTCCGCGACGCCAAGCAACCAGGGCTTCGCATTGTAAGACCCGCGTGCAAATCCGGTATGGCCTTCGTGATAAGCCAGATACAGATTGCGGGCATCCGTCAGTGCCACGCCATTGCGTTGCTGGGTCTTGGAGTTATACCATCCGATAAAATCGGTCGCGTCCGCGATATTGGTGCGCGTCGCCCTGCGGTTTCCGGTTTCGCGCACATACTCCTCCCATGTGCCGTCCAGCGCCTGAGAGTATCCCAATGCCGAGGATTGGCGACCCATCGGGATCACGCCAAGCGTATAGCGCACGGGTGTGCGCGCATCACCAATGAAGCGACTTTCTGCGTGAATGATTGCCATCTGCACGGGCAAAGGAATGCCCCAGCGCCGTTCAGATGCGCGCATCGCCGCAAAGTATTGCGGCCGCTCCCGTTCCATCAGGCAGGCGTTCTCAAGATTGCGCGGTGCCGAGAACTGTGGGGACCGGCTTCCGCATGCGGCCAAGGTCGCTACAACGACCAGCGAAAGGAAAATTCTGCTCATGACTGCCTCTTTTTTCCGGCATATTACCGTTATTGTGTGCTTTTGTAATCCCCCGAAGCTGTTTCGATTGGTGCAACAGCCCCCCACCTTCGGATTCTGAACCGAATGTGATCTGTCATCGTGCGATGACGCCCGTGTTAACCTGTGATTCAGTTGCCCGCGATATGGTCGGAACTGGGTGAAATAATGGGTGGCTTATGCAACGATCTGACAATGTCAGGCCGGTGATCATCAAGCGAAAGCGCGTGGTTGCAGGCGGTGGGCATCATGGTGGTGCGTGGAAAGTGGCATATGCTGACTTTGTCACCGCCATGATGGCTTTTTTCCTGATGCTGTGGCTTCTGGGCTCTGTTGAAGAAGACAAGCGCAAGGGAGTGGCAGATTATTTCTCCGAAACCTTCTCAATACAATCAGACTCGTCAGGCAGCGATGGGTTCATGGGCGGCACGTCAATATCCGTGTCTGAATCCCTGACAGACGAAGTCGCAACCCGAGAGGAGCATGAGGCAGAGGTTGAAACCCTTCAATCCATTGTAGACACATTGGAACAGCGCATCGCCGCAGATGACATATTGGGTGAAGCTTTCACGCATGTTGCGATACGCATGACCGACGAAGGGTTGCTGTTCGAACTGTTTGACTTGGAAACGTCCCCCTTGTTCGACATGGAAGAAAACCAGCCGCGCCCTGTTCTGCGCCTTCTCGCCGAGGTGTTCGCCGATATATTCGCGACAGTGTCTAATCCGCTGGCAATCACTGCGCATTCGCGCAGCTTCCCGACTGTTTTCTTGGAAAACCCGGTTTGGAGCAAGACAATCGCACGCGCACAGGGTGTTCAGCATCTTTTGCAGGCATCCGGTTTTCCGGAACCTCGTGTGCATCGTGTGACTGGAAATGCGGACCGTGTTCCCGCAACCAGCCCGCCAACTGCGGCACGAAATAATCGTATCGAACTTGTCTTGCTGCTTCAGTCGGCAGAGCTCTG
This sequence comes from Natronohydrobacter sp., assembly GCA_007117255.1. GTDB lineage: Bacteria > Pseudomonadota > Alphaproteobacteria > Rhodobacterales > Rhodobacteraceae > Roseinatronobacter. The sequence goes on from SKGU01000171.1 coordinate 4,370, forward strand.
AGCTCTTAATCAGAAAGTAATTGCTTGGGGCGAAACTGTTTGTGGGAATCACCTTGGAACTGGAGTCGACATGAGCATTTCCTCTTCAATGAATGCGGGCGTAGCGGGTTTGCGGGCGAATGCGACCCGGCTTGCTACGATTTCGGACAATATTGCCAATTCGGCGACCTATGGGTATCGGCGGGCGAATACCTCGTTTCACTCCATGGTGGTTGGGTCTGGCATTGCTGGGCAGGGTGCCTATTCCGCCGGCGGCGTTCGCACGACCACGTTGCGACTTGTGGATCAGGGGGGCTCATTGATCGGCACCCAGAACTCCACCGATATCGCTTTGTCGGGGCGTGGTTTCTTGCCGGTAACTTCTGAACTCGGCACCGCACTGCGCGACGGAACGGCCCCCCTTATGTTGACGACGACAGGGTCTTTCCGACAAGACGCGCAGGGTTTTTTGCGTGATCCGGCCGGTCACGCGCTGATGGGCTGGCCAGCCAATCCGGATGGCACAATCCCGGCCTATCCGCGCGACAGCGTATCTGGGCTAAGGCCCATACAGATTGGTGTAAACCAGCAGGCGTTCAACGCGACCACCAATATCAATTTCGGGGTAACACTGCCCGCATCCGGTACGCTTGCAGATGCGACAGGCGATCCGCGGCCGATGACGATCGAATATTTCAACGCGCTCGGTCTTGCGTCGAAGATTGATGTTGAACTGACACCAGTTCTCACACCACCCGATGCATCAAACACCTGGCAGATGAGCCTAGTTGACCCGCAGTCAGGTGCATCTCTGGGTGTTTTCGAAATGGTGTTTGATGATAGCAGCCCGCAAGGCGGAACGCTTCTGTCGGTCAACCGCTTGAGCGCGGAAGGCAACGATTATGATCCAGCGACTGGTGAGATTGCCCTATCGGTGGGGGGGCAGCAGATTCAGCTCAATATTGGTCGTATCGGCGAAGGGACGGGTATCGTTCAACGTGGCAACACATTTGTATCCGCCGGGGTTGAGCAGGATGGTTTTGGTGCCGGGAACCTCATCGGTTTGATGGTGGATGCCAATGGAAACCTTGATGCTGTCTATGATCAAGGCTTTCGGCGGACTCTTTACAAGATTCCGATTGTCGATGTGCCAAACCCCAACGGCCTGACCGCTGCAGATTCACAGGCATTTCAGGTGTCTCGTGACAGTGGCCCATTCTTCCTTTGGGATGCGGGTGATGGCCCTGCGGGTGAATTCGTTGGATTCGCCTTGCAAGAATCCGCTACCGACATCGCGGCGGAACTTACGGGAATGATCCAGACGCAACGAGCCTACTCTTCGAATGCGAAAGTCATCCAGACAGTGGATGAAATGTTTCAGGAAACCACCAATATCAAGCGTTAAACGCTTCGTGAGTGAGGCTGCAATATGTCCCTGTCCTTAGCACTGTCTTCAGCAATGAGTGGCCTTGCCCTCTCATCCCGAGGCACGCAGGTCGTGTCTGACAATATCGCGAATGCACATACCGAAGGCTATGCTGTGCGAACGCTGAACCAGACGTCTCGGGTGCTGGGTCAGACGGGCAGCGGGGTGATGATCACAGGGGTTTCGCGGCAGGTCAATCACGCTTTGCTTGCGGAATTGCGCGGTGCCGCATCGCATACTGCACATGATGCTGTACTGGGTGGGTTCTGGCAGCGCTTCGAGACTGAATTTGGGCTGCCGGGCGAAGCCGGCAGCCTGCCGCAAAATCTCTCGCGCCTTGGTGCTGCTTTGCAACAGGCATCGCAGAATCCGGATCAAAACTCGTCACTTCAACAGGTAACCCAGTCTGCGAGCGCGATCGCGCGAAGTATCGCTGGCCTGCAAGATCGACTTCAACTGGAACGTGATGATGCCGACGCGGCGATCCTGCGCGAAATCACAACAGTGAATCAGTCGCTTGAAAACATTGCCGAACTCAACCGCAAGATTCAAAGTCAAACCTTGCTAGGTGGGTCGCCAGCAGCGCTTATTGACGCCCGCCAACACCTTGTCGATGAGATTTCGGCCCGGATTCCTGTGCGTGAATTCATGCGTGACGATGGGCGTATCATGCTCATGGCCCAAGACGGCTCAATTCTCGTCGATCGGGAAGCAGCACAGTTCGATTTTGCGCGCAGCGTTCAGCCCGGACCCGCTGATCGGGTCGAGAACGGCGCGCTTTCTGCGATTTCCCTCAATGGGCATGAACTTCGTCCGGGCAATGCAATGTTCGAAACAGGGCAGATCGGTGCGCTACTTCAAATCCGCGATATTGATGGCCCTTTGGCACAGCAACAACTTGATCTGGTTGCTTTCGATCTGGTCAACCGGTTCGCGGATCAGACCGTCGATCCGAGCTTGGCCCCCAATCAGTTTGGCCTGTTCAGTCTGGAAGGACTTGCCGGATTGCCGGGCGAAGTGACAGGAATTGCAGGACAATTGCGCGTCAATCCATTGCTTGACCCCGCGCAGGGGGGCGAAACTTGGCGCCTTCGAGCGGGCATGAACGCGCCCGCGCCTGGCGATGTTCTGGACAACGCCATTCTGAACCGGATGGCACAGGCTCTGGACGCCCCCAGGGCGCTTGCCGGAACCAGTGGTGCGAAAAGAAGCGCTTCGCTCCATGCCAGCAACTTGCTTTCTGACGTTGCGAGATCGCGCCTCGATGTCGAACAACAGGGCACCTTTAATGCCGCGCGCTATGCGTCACTGCGCGAAGCATTCTCGGCTGAGGGTGTCGATACCGATGCAGAACTCAGCAAACTGTTGAGATTGGAGCAGGCGTATTCTGCGAACGCACGCGTTTTGTCGACAGTAGACGCAATGATGCGTACCATATTGGAGATATAGATCATGATTGCGTCTTCATACGGCGACATGTCTCGTCATTTGTCATTGGGTCGTCATTCGGCGCGCTTGAAGGCCGATATGACCGGTCTGTCCAAGGAATTGACAACTGGCGTAATGGACGACAAGGCGCGCCACTTGAAGGGGAATCTTACCTTTCTTGCGAGTCTTGAAAAGAGCATTGAACTCGCCGAAACGCGCAAATCCATCGCCCAGAACGCGGGAAATCTGCTTGCGGCGCAACAGAACGCACTCGCGGGAATCAGCGCGCGCAGTGAAGGCGTTTACCTGGAGTTAGTTCAATTGCCGCCCGGCGAGCATTACGCGCAGATTGATCGGCAGATCAATTCGCTGGAGTCGGCGTTCGTTGATACTGTTCATTTTCTGAACACAAGCTTCGCTGGACGCAGCCTTTTTGCTGGAACCGCAGGTGACTCTCCCGCACTTGCACCCGCGCGCGATATTCTTGATGCGTTGTCCAGGGATCTACCGGCCGGGCTGGATGCTGCGGGAATGTCGGATGCGATCGATGCCTGGTTTGCCGCAGGTGGCGGATTTGACAGCGTTGGCTATCTCGGCGGGAATACTATTCCCGCTGCATATAATGTCGGTGATGGGTTAGATATCAGTTTAGAGATCACGGCGCAGGCGCCGGCGATCCGTCAGACACTTGCGGGTCTTGCAAAGGGTGCAATGCTTGCAAGCGGGGTGATTGGGGCGTCCCCAGCCGAAAAGCTGGATGTGCTTCGGGCTGCGGCTTCAACTCTGGCGGTGTCGAATACTGGTCTCATTGATCTATCTGCCCGCGTGGGGGTACAAGAAGAAAGGGCCGCGCGCGGGGTAAGCGCGGCAGAAGCAGAGCAAACTGCCATGTCGATCGCGCGTTCTGAGTTGGTGTCCGCAGACCCCTATGAAACAGCAACCAGGCTTGAGCAGGCGATGGCACAGCTTGAACTGATTTACAGTCTCACGGCCAGGCTTTCGCGGCTGACACTCGCGGACTATCTGCGATGACCGGGATCTGGCTGCGCAGTATTATGCTAGCGATTGTGGCGCTTTGCGGGGCGTCTGTCGCTGAATCTTCCGTGAGGCTAAAAGATCTCGTTGAGTTTGACGGTGTTCGGGGCAATGACCTGCTCGGTTATGGTCTGGTTGTCGGGCTCGATGGGACGGGCGACGGGATGCGCAACGCCCCGTTCACAGAAGACATAATGTCGAATATTCTGGAACGACTTGGCGTGAATGTCACCGGAGAGCAATTTCGTCCTAAGAATGTCGCGGCAGTGATCGTGACGGCGACCCTGCCGCCTTTTGCGCGTGCCGGTGGCCGGATAGATGTCACAGTTTCCGCGATTGGCGATGCAGGCAGTCTTCTGGGTGGCACGCTTGTTATGACGCCGCTGAATGGGGCTGACGGCACGATCTATGCTGTCGCGCAGGGCACCGTTATTGCGGGGGGTGCCGCGGCTGAAGGTCAGGGCGCACGCGAAGTACGAGGCGTCCCGACGTCTGGTACAATTCCGATGGGCGCGCGCGTCGAGCGTGAGGTCGATTTCGATCTCTCCAGCCTGTCGCAGATCAGACTGGCCTTGCGTGTGCCGGATTTCACCACAGCCGGTTTGATCGAACGCCAAATCAACCGGAGCTTTGGTCGATCAGTAGCGGTCATGACGGATCCCGGAACCGTGGTTTTGGATCTGGCCGCAACAGGCCTGCGTTCGCCAGCCCATGCGCTGGCCCGCATAGAAAATGAAATGATCACCCCGCAGACGCGTGCCCGCGTTGTCGTGGACCAGCGATCCGGCACAATCGTCATGGGAGAGGATGTCCGCATCAGCCGTGTTGCGGTGGCGCAGGGGGGGCTGACGCTGCGAGTTGAAGAAACGCCGCTAGTTGTCCAGCCCAATCCCTTTGCCGAAGGCGAAACAGTCATAGTCCCACGTACGCGCGCAGAGCTTGAGGATCGTCCACCGACTGCACTGGCCGAACTGAACGGCGGGACGTCATTATCAGAGATCGTGGCCGGCTTGAATGCTTTGGGCGTCGCCCCGCGCGACATGATTGACATCTTGAACAGCATCAATGCAGCGGGTGCACTTCATGCGGAAATGATTGTCCGATAATGCCCGGCTAACGACATCCTGGCTCAGATCATCTCAGATGAAGATCGGCAAGACCGGGCATTTTGGGATGACCGGAAACGTTCTTTACGAATTGTATTGTCTTGCCGTGACTGGACGTCGTTTTTTCGCTGTCGCATGTCGGCGCTGCAGACCCTGTTGACGCTCAGATTTGCGAAGAGACACTCAGCCGACTGCCAGCTGGAGGGTTCAGGATGAAGACACATGTCAAAGCGTTAGTCGTAGGCGGAGGCGCTGTCGGAGCGTCGGTTGCTTATCATCTGGCCCGCGCTGGTTGGGACACGATGCTGCTGGAGCGCGACGAGCTGACAGCAGGGTCGACATGGCATGCCGCAGGGCTGCTGCCCTTGTTCAACATGGGATATGCAACAAGCCATATCCATGATTACAGCGTAAAGTTCTACAAGACACTGGAGGCGGAAACAGGGCTGAATGCCGGGTTCTACGTTGTCGGCAATTTGCGTATGGCGCAGACGCAAGCGCGTATGGATGAATATATGCTCTACGCCTCGACCGCCGAATCGGTCGGAATTCCCTATGAGTGGATGACACCCGCGCAGATCAAGGATCGCTGGCCGCTGGTGCGCACCGAGGATGTGCAGGGCGCGATCTATCACCCGACGGACGGCTATATCAATCCGGCCGATGTGACGCAGGCCATGGCCAAGGGTGCGCGCCAGCATGGTGCAGAGATCGTGCGCAAGGTGCAGGTCGATGGCTATCGCTGGACCGGCAGCGAATGGGTCGTGTCCTGTAGCCGGATGGTAGAGAAAGGCGGCAATCTTGTTGCCTCCGAAGAGCGCTTCGAGATCACAGCGGAACATGTGGTCACAGCGACGGGCAACCACGCGCAACGCACTGCGCGGCTGCTGGGAATCAAGATCCCCGCGATCCCTGTTGAACACCAGTACATCGTGACCGAGCCTGACCCGATGTTGGTTGAATATCGCAAATCTAACCCCGAACACCCGGTTTTGCGCGATGCGGATGCAAAATGGTATGTGCGCGAGGAACGCGGCGGCTGGATCCTTGGCCCTTACGAGCGCAACGCGCCCGCGCGTTTCCTATACGATGTGCCGGAACAGTTCCGCGCCGATCTTTTCCCGCTGGATCTGGAACGGATCGAGGAAGAATACATGTCGATGATTCACCGGATTCCGTCTTCGGAAACTGTGGGTCTGAAGGACGATTACAACGGGCCGATCTGCTACACCCCGGATGGTAACCCGCTGGTTGGCCCAGCGCCGGGCTTGCGCAATATGTGGCTGGCCGAAGGATTCAGCTTCGGGATCACGGCGGCGGGCGGGACCGGGCATTATCTGGCGCAGATGATGGTCGAGGGCGAGGCCGAGATCGACATGGCGTCGCTTGATCCCAAACGCTACGGGTCCTGGATGACCACGGAATATGCGGCGCGCAAGAATGAAGAATGCTATGAGCATGTCTATATCCTGCACCACCCGGATGAAGAGCGTGAAGCCTGCCGCCCGCTGCGCACCGCGCCCTGTTATGACCGGGTCAAGGCCAGTGGCGCACAGTTTGGTTGCGTGAATGGCTGGGAGCGCCCCAATTACTACGCGCCCGAAGGCTTTGACGATCACGCATCGCGCAGTTTCCGCCGGGGCGGATGGTGGCAATATGCGGTCGAGGAAGCGAAAGCCATCCGGACCGGTGTGGGCATGATCGACGCCACGGCGTTTACCAAACATCTGGTGCGCGGCCCCGGTGCAACGGCATTCCTTGACTGGTTCACCTGCAACAAATTGCCCAAGGTGGGGCGCATCAATCTGACCTATGCGCTGACCGAAAATGGCACAGTGCGCACGGAATACACCATCGTCCGGCTGGCAGAGAATGAATATTATCTGATCTCTGCTGGCGCATGGACGGCCTATGATGGGGATTACCTGCTCAAGGCCGCCGAGGACAAGCGCGCCGAATTCGGTTGGATCGATATCCATGACGTGACCACGCAATGGGGCGTCTTTGCGGTGGCTGGCCCAAAATCGCGCGATCTGCTGGGCAAGCTGGTCAAGGATGCCGACCCTGAAACGGTGCTGTCCAACAAGCGTTTCCCGTGGCTGTCGATGCGCAATATCGAGCTGGGCATGTGCCCTGTGCGTGCCGTGCGCGTCGCCTACACAGGCGAATTGGGCTGGGAATTGCATCACCCGATCGAGATGCAGAATTACCTCTTTGATCAGATCATGGCCGCGGGGCAGGATGTTGGGCTTAAACTGGTCGGCGCGCGGG
>SKGU01000365.1 GCA_007117255.1 Natronohydrobacter sp.
ATGCAGCTTCCATGTCTGCATCAACCATCGCGCCGATACCAGTCGTCAGCGAGTCAGAGAGGTTCTGGATGAACTCTGCCTGAATATCGATGCGCTTTTGTGCCGAACCGAAGCTTGCAGCTGCGCCGATGGAAGCCTGCAGCATGTCCTCAATTGCCACGAGCGCGTTCTTCCGATCCGCATCTGTCCCATTGACATTTAGGTCTTCAAGCGGGTGAAGCATCCCTTGATCACGCTGTGCAGTAAACGCGAAGGTGATATTTTCGCCCGTGTCGTTCGCAACATTAAAGTTTCCGGCATCTTCTACAATCGTCAGCCCGTCCACAGAAAGGGCATTCAAACGCGTCATAAGTGCCGCGCCGAGTGAATCCTCGTCATCCCCAGCCTGGACGATATAGTTGACCTCGTACGCGTCGCTACCCACACTGAAGCTGAGCGTTACAAGATCGCCCTCGATCAATGCGTCGCTGTCAAGCTCTGCGCGAACATCATCGCGACGAAGCGCTACAGCTCCGCCGGATCCACCCACAGTATCAAGAAAGTCAAAGTCCGAGAAGACGAAATCGTCGTCGGCGGCATTTGCCACCGTCAAATTAGCCGCGAGACCAGTTACGGCTGTACCCTCTGCTCTGGTAAGATTCGTCTGGGTCAGGCTGACGCCGATCTGCGCGGCGCGAACGCCACCGTTTTCATCGCGGTCAAGCGATGACAGGACATTTACAGGGCTGGCCTGCGATCCGTTGACGGTGTTCAGGCCATTGAATTGGGCCGCGCCGACAACACTCTGAATCTGGTCCTTGAGTGCGTCAATATCGGTCTGGATCTTGTTGCGATCGACGTTCTGTTCCTGAGCCGAGACGATCAGCCCCTTCATTTCAGTCAGCAAATTTGCCGTTGTCTCTGCGGCCTGACGTCCGACGGCCACAGTCGAAGACCCAAGCGCAAGTGAATCGCTGATCCCCTTGAAGCCCCTTACGTCCGATTCCATCGTCTTCGAGATTGCCCAGACGGCCGCGTTGTCGCGTGCGTTGCCAACTGATTTGCCCGTCGAGATCTCGGACTGCACTTGCTGCATGCCCTTGTTGATACCACGCATGGTCTGCAGAGCTACCATTGCGCCGTTATTGGTCAGAATGCTTGACATAGTCATACCTTTCAGTTCGCGCATTTTGCGCGGATTGTTGTCATCCAGAACAGGATGGGTTCACGATGCATTCTGCATTTTTCGCGGTGTGTCAGAGCGCGATGTCAGGCTTCTGGCTGACGGTCTCATACTCACTCAGAGTGATTGAGAGAGTGTGAATCGGGTCTGGCTTTTTTGTGGCAAAGCCGGGAAAATCCATGTCGTGGTTAATGTCATGCGTCACGCCTTGCGCTCCAGCCGGTTCACAGCGCAATGTTCCGTGTGGACAGTGCCATCGGCTGAATAGGTCGAGAGATTACGCGCGTCTTTTAGTGCCGCAATATGGTCCAACGCCGCGCGAACCCCGTTGCTTGCGGCTTCGAGCAGGCGAGAGTTTCGGATCAGTTTTTCGCGTAGCGCCGCCTTTTCGGTGAATTCGGGGCAGGCTTTCAGAAGGTCAAGTTTCTGTTCTGAAAACCCCTGCAGCTGGTCGAACTCACCAGCCAGAATCGCCGCCTTCTCGGCATCAAGTAGAATCGCCAGATCGCTGGTGCGTGTGCGCATGTCAGATACCCGCCTTTGATGTCTGGGCCATGCTGCGGAGCACCATTTCCGCAATGCCTATGCCACCGCGTGCCGCCATTTTCCGTGCGTATTCATCGATCAGGAAAGATGAAAACTGGTCTTCACCCACCCCGCCGCCGAAGATTGAGGCCGCCTTACCTGCACCCGCAGCGCGCAGCATTTCGGCAAGGAAAACGGCTTCGAATTCCTGTGCGGTGGATGCCTTGGTTGCTTTGGGCAAAGCTGCGCGCATTTCAGTGTCGGGCGGCAGGGTGGGCGCAAAGCTTGAAACGACAGTCATGAGGCGGCCTCCGGAAAGCGATGATCTGTCAAGCTTCGCTCAAGCCAGTAAAGATTCGGTAAGTATTGGATGTCAAAGTGACAGTGTGAATTGTCATGAGGATCAAATGTTCGGCTTGCGTCTGGATGATTCTGGAGTGTCTTTGCTTGCGGCCCGCGTTAACGTGCGCGGCGGCGGCCCGGTTGCTGATGGAAGTGGTTTTCGCGCCGCGATTCACACAGCCGAGACCGTTGCATCCTTGATTTCCGAGGTCACGCAGCGGGTGCCTGACGCTCTGGGCACGCAGGAAAAGGTGCCAGACACGCCGCAAGGGTCGCCACGCGAAAACGACCTTGATACTGATGCGAGTTCGGATCAATCGCGTCCCAACGAATTGTGGGATGTGGCAGTAACCGCAGGTCTGGAAATGTTGCCAGAAGATATTGCTGAGGAAGCGAAGCGCTTACGCGGTGCTGCCCCTGTGCGCCAATCTCATGCGACCAGTGATCCGCGCTACGCGCTTCTTGCCAGCCAGTGGGTAATCGAGGGTACGGATGACCATCCAGAGACACTCGCGCGCAGCGTCACCGCATTTCCGGACAAGGACGGGCTTCGTGCACCTGCTAACAGCGCCATCCATCGGCAAAATGATGTGCAACCCGTTGCTTCACAGCTGCGCTTGTCGGTACCGGACCCTAGGGTTCATACTGAACTTCCGATAGGCACCCTGCCTGACGTACCGAGGGAGGCGCGTTCGGTGGGCAAAAAACCTATCGGCTGGCTGGCGGCCGAAGTTGGGGGAGCAAGTCGCTGGTTCGCCGATAGCATGGCAAAGTCCGATCATGACTTGACCCTGAAAAACACGACTAGTGATGCGGTTGTTCAAGCCGTGCTTGCGCATAACTCACGTGCGGGGGGGGGGCTGAAGCCCGCGCCGAATACAGTGCAGTATGATGATGTGCCGCCGCAGGATGGTACAGGTCTGCAGGGGAAGGGCTCAGCAGCGCTTGCGGCTGTGAATGCATCCGGCGCGATTTTGCAGAACACTTTCGAACTGGGCGGACGGGTGCGCGAAATGCACACGGGGGATGCGGCATTGCCGTCAGTGCAGGCTATGCCGGGGCAAGCGGGCTTAAGGGCGCATACATCTGTTCCGCCGCAACTTCCACACC
>SKGU01000143.1 GCA_007117255.1 Natronohydrobacter sp.
CGAATATCACTTTCGACAATCTGGCACCCCTTTCGACCTACTTGGGAAAACCGGGCGATCCGGCCAAGGGTGGGTTGCCCTTTGACACCTATATGGCGCGTCAGGATCAGCACCGCGCCGCCGAAATCGCAGCGCTGGCGGACACGCCGCATTTCATAGCCCGTGCCGAAGCGCTTTATGGCTACGCAAATTTCGTCTGCGACACAGGCGGGTCGATCTGCGAAGTCATTGATCCCGACAATCGTGACGACCCGCTGATGTCCACGCTGGCCGCGCATGTGTTGCCAGTCTGGATCAAGGGCTCTGACGCGCATACGGCTGAATTGATCCGTCGCTTTGATCGCGCCCCAAAGCCCATGTATTACCAACCGGATTTCCTGAATACCGCTTGGGCAGACTATCAATCCGAGACTGGCCAAGCGCCAGATCAGATCAACCCGGATGATTTCGTGCGCTGGACCTATGCCCGCGCCCTGGCGCATCGTGCGCCACGCTATGCGGCCATGGCCCGCAATTGGGGCATCACAGTCACCGCCGAAGAAGTCGCTGACATCCGAACGGCACCCGATGCCATAGACCTTATTGCCACCAAGCTGCCGGACTGAGGAGCACGCATGCCCATCAAACTGCCAGAAACCCTGCCCGCCTTCGACGTGCTCACGCGCGAAGGTGTGATGGTGATGTCAGACACGGCCGCAGCGCGACAGGATATCCGCCCCCTGCGCATCGGGCTTCTGAACCTGATGCCAAAGAAGATCCAGACCGAAACACAATTCGCCCGGCTGATCGGCGCCACGCCCCTGCAAATCGAATTCTCGCTGATCCGCATGTCAGAGCATGAGACCAAGAACACAGCCGCCGAGCATATGGCCGAATTCTACCGCCCCTTTCAGGAGGTCAAGGACGAGCGTTTCGACGGGTTGATCATCACAGGCGCACCGATTGAACATCTGCCCTACGAAGAGGTCACTTACTGGGACGAATTGACTGAAGTGTTCAACTGGACGCAAACCCATGTTCACCAGACATTTGGCGTTTGCTGGGGCGGCATGGCCATGCTCTGGCACTTCTATGGCATTGCGAAACATATGCTGGACGCCAAGGCGTTCGGGTGTTTCCGGCACCGCAATCTGGTGCCGACCTCGCCCTATCTGCGCGGGTTTTCGGATGATGTGCTGATTCCGGTCAGCCGCTGGACGGAATTGCGCCAGTCCGAAATCGATGCGGTCGCGGGCCTGAACACATTGATCGGCTCGGACCAGGTCGGACCCTGCCTGATTGAAGATCCCGCACATCGTGCGCTGATGATCCTCAACCACTTCGAGTATGACAGCACCACGCTGAAAGAAGAATATGACCGCGATATCGCCAGCGGCAAATCGATCAATGTTCCTTCAAACTATTATCCAGATGATAATCCCGCGAGGATGCCAATGAACCGCTGGAGAAGTCATGCGCATCTCCTATATGGAAACTGGATCAACCAGATATACCAGACAACACCTTATGACCTTGCTCAGATCGGCCAGTAAATTTGCGGGCATCGCCTTGCTGACCGCGCTTTTCGCGGCCTGCTCGGTAAGCCAGGAGACGCAGATGGCCCATGCCGAAACCCCGCCCGAAGGGGCTTTTGTCGATCTGCCGCAAGGGCGCATTCATGCAATCGTGCGCGGGCAAGGGCCGGATCTGGTGATGATCCACGGTGCAAACGGCAATGCGCGCGATTTCAGCTTTGATCTGATCGACCGTATGGCGGGCGAATTTCGAGTCATCGCCTTTGACCGCCCCGGTTTCGGCTTCTCGGATGATTTCGGCGGGGTGGAAAGCCCCATCGATCAGGCCGATATCCTGCGTGCGGCAGCGCACAGGCTGGATGTCGAAAACCCGATTGTGCTAGGCCATTCCTATGGTGGCGCGGTCGCGCTGGCCTGGGCCTTGCGCGCGCCGGATGATGTGGCCGGGCTGACCCTGTTGGCACCCGTCACTCACCCATGGCCGGGCGATCTGGGGCTGTGGTATCGCATCACCGCCTCGCCACTCGGGCGCTATCTGATCCTGCCCACCATCGCGGCCCTTGCGCCGCGCAGTGCTGTGCAGAACACGCTGGCGAATGTCTTTGCACCCGATCCGGTGCCAGATGGATATCTTGATCATCTTGGCTTCAACCTGACAATGCGGCGCGGGCAATTGTCATTGAATGCACAGCAGGTCAACAGCCTGATTGACTATGTGGATGCAATGCATACTGGCTATCCTGCGCTCACCATGCCGATCGAGATTGTTCACGGCACTGCAGACAAGACGGTCTATATCGGCATACATTCAGAGCGGATGGTGCAAGAAGTCGAAAGTGCGAACCTTACAACGCTCGATAATGTCGGTCATATGCCCCATCACGCACATCCCGACATCGTGGCAGAGGCCATCCGCCGGACCCGCGACCGTGCACCGTAGGGTGCGTGCTCAGCACGCACCCTACCAGACCCATCACTCCATCGCTTCCAGCTCGTCGATAAACCCCTCGATCATCGCCAGCCCCTTGTCCCAGAAAGCCGGGTCCGAGGCATCCAACCCGAATGGTGCCAGCAATTCCTTGTGATGCTTCGATCCGCCCGCTTTCAGCATCTCGAAATACTTGTCCTGAAACCCTTCGGGCGCGGCCTCATAGGCGGCATAAAGCGCATTCACCAGCCCGTCCCCGAAGGCATAGGCATAGACATAGAAGGGCGAATGCACGAAATGCGGGATATAGGACCAGAAGGTCTCATAGCCTTCCATGAAATTGAACACCGGCCCCAGACTTTGCGCCTGCACCGACATCCAGAGCGCGTTGATATCCTCCGGCGTCAACTCGCCCTCGCGCCGCGCCGCGTGCAGCTTGCATTCAAAATCATAGAACGCGATCTGGCGCACGACTGTGTTGATCATGTCCTCGACCTTGCCCGCCAACAGAACCTTGCGTTCCTCGGTCGTTTTCGCCTTTTCCAGCATCCGGCGGAAGGTGAGCATTTCACCAAAGACAGAAGCCGTTTCCGCCAGCGTCAGCGGGGTTGAGGACAAAAGCTCCCCCTGACCCGCCGCGAGCCGCTGATGCACGCCATGACCCAACTCATGCGCCAGCGTCATCACATCGCGCGGCTTGCCCAGATAGTTCAGCATCACGAAAGGATGCGCGTCCGTGACGGTCGGATGCGCGAAAGCGCCGGGAGCCTTGCCTGGCTTCACAGCAGCGTCGGTCCAGCCTTGCGAAAAGAACGGCTCTGCCAGTTCCGCAAGCTGCGGCGAGAAACCTGCATAAGCATCAAGCACCGTTTCGCGCGCCTCATCCCAGCCAATCTTGCGCGGGGCTTCCAGCGGCAGGGGCGCATTGCGGTCCCAGACCTCCATCTGATCCAGCCCCAGCCATTTCGCTTTCAGCGCGTAATAGCGGTGCGACAGGCGCGGATAAGCCGCGACAACCGCATTGCGCAGCGCCTCTACCACTTCCGGCTCCACATGGTTCGACAGGTGCCGACCCGTCTGCGGCGTGGGCATCTTGCGCCAACGGTCTTCGACCTCTTTCTCTTTTGCCAGCGTATTATGAACCCGCGCAAACAGCTTGATATTCTTACCAAATACCTCGGACAAGGCGCGCGCACCCGCTTCGCGCTTCGCCCGGTCAGGATCAGTCAGCAGGTTCAGCGTGGCTTCAAGCCCCAGCGGCTCTTCTTCGCCCTCTACCTCGAATTCCAGACCGGCCATGGTCTCATCAAACAGCCGGTTCCATGCAGAAGCGCCCACAACCGACTGATCGTGCAGAAATTTCTCCAATTCATCGGACAGCTGATAGGGCCGCATCGCGCGCATCCGCTCGAAGACAGGCCGGTAGCGCGCCAGATCTCCATTCGCAGTGAGAAGCGCATCAAAAGCTGCATCCTCGATCCTGTTCATTTCCAATGAGAAAAACACCAAAGGCGTGGTGGCATTGGTCACGCGGTCCTGCGCATCAGCCATGAATTTCGCGCGCGACGGATCAATCGTGTTCTGATAATAACGCAGTCCAGCATAGGACATCAGCCGCCCGGCCACCATGTCGATCTTCTCGTAGCGGCGCACACAATCGAGCATCGCGCTTGCATCCAACTGCGCGAGCTTCCCCTCGTAAGTCTTTGCGAAATCAGCGCATTCCTGTGTCAGCCAATCAAAGTCACGGCTTAATTCGGGCGCATCCGGCCCAGTATACAGCGCCGAGAAATCCCATTCGGGAAGATCGCCAAATTCAGTTTTCGTCACATTGCGGTCGTCAAAGGCCATGCCTGTCTCCTGTCTGTTGCCACAGACTTAGGGTGCATACTGCGCCCCCGCAAGCACTCAGTCCATCTCCTTGAAGGGCCAAGGCTTCGCATCGGTCGCAATCGACATGTAGCGCGCGGCCTTTGCGACCCAAGCGCCCACCATACAGCCAAAATCGGCCAGGCGTTCATTGGGTTGGCGCTGGTCAATCAACAAAATTATGAACTGAATGATCGCAATCAAAAACAGAATCGATTGCGCGACGGAAATCATCGCCGCGATGATCAGCATGAACACCAGCCGTTTCCAGAGCGGTTCTTCGGATTTGTCCAAAGGGGCCGTCGGGCGGTCGTCGTCAACATCCTGCATGGCAACTCTCCGTTATCAGGGTGCGCTGATCTGCCCGCCACCCACTGATGCCGCAACCCCGGTGGTTGATGGGCAGGAGGTCGGCAGGCCCCGCGCGACCCGCATGGCCAGATAGGCAAAAGCCTGCGCCTCGATCATGTCGCCGTCAAGCCCTGCGGTCTCAATCGGCACCACTTCGGCAGGCAGATGCGCACCGAGCCGCGCCATCAGATCAGAATTATGCCGCCCGCCCCCACACACCAGCACCCGCGCGGGCATTTCAGGCAGGTGATCGAAGCCCGCAGCGACCGACGCCGCAACACATTCCGAAAGCGTTGCCAGTGCATCCGCATCCCTCAGACACGCCACGCGTTCCGCAAGCCCCGGAAAATCGCGATCCAGCGATTTGGGGGGCACACGCAAGAAGTAAGGCGCATTCAGGAAGTCCCGCACAACATCCATATCCGGGGTGCCGGTTGCGGCCATCGCACCGCCCTCATCGCGCGACTGTCCAAGGCGGTTATGGCACAGATCATCCATTGGTGCATTGGCGGGGCCGGTATCAAAGGCCAATAGCGCGCCGGGTGCCTCTGGTATGTCAAGCCGCGGGTCTACCCATGTCAGATTACCCACCCCCCCAAGATTCAGGAATACCAGCGGTGCATCAGCGCCGATGTGGCGTGCAAGCGCGAAATGGTAGAACGGAGCCAGCGGCGCACCCTGCCCACCAAGCTTCACATCCGACGAGCGGAAGTCCCAGACCACCGGCAGCCCCGTGACCAGCGCCAGCACATCGCCTGATCCGGCCTGATGTGTGCCGCGCCCGCGTGGATCATGCGCAAAGGTCTGGCCGTGAAAGCCGATCAGCTCGACATCCTCAAAGCGCGCGACAATCTCGGCATGGGCTGTCTCGACAATCTCGGCCGCTTCCTCGACGCCCGGATCGCCCGGCCAGCGCCCCATAGCTGCGCGCAAAACAACGCGCTCGGCATCGGAGTAGGGCCGGAAGGCGGTCTGCCCGAAGGCACGGACGCGCTCGCCATCCGTGTCGAGCACAGCCGCATCCACCCCATCGAAAGAGGTGCCCGACATCAACCCCAACACACGCTTGAACCCGGATTTCATCATGGGCTTTCCCTTACGCCACAGCACAGCTATAGATCGCCCCATTCTGCCAGTCGGGACAAGCGAAAATGACCTACACCCCCAAATCGGATTTCATCCGCATCATGCAGGAACGCGGTTTCCTCGCCGATTGCACGGATCTTCAGGGCCTTGACGAGGCGCTGATCAATGGGGTGGTGCCCGCCTATATCGGCTATGACGCGACGGCGAAATCGCTGCATGTGGGCCATTTGCTGAATATCATGGTGCTACGCTGGTTCCAGAAAACCGGGCATAAACCAATCACGCTGATGGGCGGCGGCACGACCAAGGTGGGCGATCCTTCCTTCCGGTCGGAAGAACGCCCGCTTCTGGATGCGGCAGCTATTGACAACAACATCAATGGCATGCAGCAGGTCTTTGCGAAATATCTGGCCTATGGTGATGGCCCACAAGACGCGATCATGCTCAACAATGCCGAATGGCTGGACGGGCTGAATTACCTTGATTTCCTGCGCGATGTGGGGCGGCATTTCTCGGTCAACCGGATGCTGTCTTTTGAATCGGTCAAGTCACGGCTGGATCGCGAGCAATCGCTGTCGTTCCTTGAATTCAACTACATGATCCTGCAAGCCTATGATTTCGTGGAAATTTACCGCCGTCATGGCTGCCTGTTGCAGATGGGCGGGTCGGATCAGTGGGGTAACATCGTCAACGGGATCGACCTTGCGCGCCGGATTGCCGACGCCGAGATCTACGGGCTGACGACGCCGCTTCTGACCACCTCTGACGGGCGCAAGATGGGCAAAAGCCAGGGCGGCGCGATCTGGCTGAATGCCGATATGCTGTCCCCTTATGAGTTCTGGCAATTCTGGCGCAACACCACCGATGCGGATGTCGGCCGCTTCCTGAAGCTTTACACAGAACTGCCGTTGGATGAGTGCAACCGCCTTGGCGCGCTGGAAGGGTCCGAGATCAACGCGGCCAAGATCATTCTGGCCAATGAGGTCACAGCACTGTGCCACGGGGCGGATGCTGCGCAGGCCGCCGAGGCTACGGCGCGCGAGGTGTTCGAGAAGGGGGGCACGGGCGAAGAGTTACCGACGGTCGCGCTCAGTGCCGCGGATCTGGCCGAAGGACTGACAATGGCGCAGCTCTTCGTGCGCGCAGGATTGGCGAAATCCGGCAAGGACGCCAAGCGCCTGATTGCCGAAGGCGGCGCGCGCGCCAATGATGCGCCCGTGACAGATGCCGGGAAGATGGTCAGCGCGGATGATCTGGATGCCCCGATGAAGCTGACCGCCGGGAAGAAGCGGCATGCATTGGTGACGCGCGATTAGGGTGGCAGTTGTTGCACGCGGCCACGGGCTTAGCGTGCAACGCCGCTTCGCGCAGTTGGCACAGGTTGAATTGTAGTCAGATACCGCCAGAGCCATTCCCATGGTCCGATCGAAAAGCAACGTAGCCACAGGCGGGCGAACAGTATCAGCGTGATATAAAGCGCCACTGCAATCGCGATCACACCCAAAGTCCCGACCTGCCCGATCAGCCCTAACCCCCAGCCATAGAACAGCATCTGACCACAAATCGCAGTCATCAGATATCCGGACAGCGTCATACGGCCCAGCGGTGCCAGATAGCGGCAAATCCAGGCGGCGGAAGGGCTGGTCAAGGCCGCAGCGATCAACATCAGATACCCAAGCGCCATGATCGGGCTTTCCAGGGTCAGCATGATCCAGGCACCTTCAGGCTGCACCAGATAGCGTGCAGCAAGCGCCATCGTCAGCCCTATCAACACAAATGCCAGCCCCCAGCGCAGCAACCGCTGCCGATCACCAGCCAGGGCCATCAGCAAGCCACTTCTGCCTGCTGCAAAGCCCAGAAGGAATAAACCCGCAAGCTGAAAGAACCGCAGCACGAGCTTGCCATCAGCGCCCTCGGACGCATTGAAAAGCATATGCCAGTTCTGGCGCAGCGTGTCCGTGATCTGTGGCGATGCGTAGGCATCGAGGCTGTCGATATGCCCGCGTGGAACGGGCCCCGGCACCCCAAACCCGCCCATAGCCACAATGACCGGTCCGACCAGTAACAGCACCAGCGCCAACGCTGCCACCCACACAGTCGGCAGACGGGCGGCAAAAGGCAGGATCAGACCAAGCAGCGCATAGCTCATCAGGATATCGGCCCAGAACAGAAACAATGCGTTGAAAAGCCCGATCAGGAACAACACCAGCAAACGCCGAAAGAACCGCGCCGCCGCATCCTGCACGGACAAAGCCTTGTGCAGAATCACGCTGAAGCTGAAACCGAACATGAATGAAAACGCCGATAAGGCCTTGTCATCTACCAGAATACGCAAAAGCGCCCAGGCGATCTGATCTGCAGTGCCCAGCACCTCGGCGCGCATGTCCGGCGTCAGATAAGCAAGTCCGGAAAATGTCATCAGGTTCATGACAATGACACCAGCAAGCGCCAAAGCCCGTAACGAGTCTATCTGAGCATTGCGACGATAGCTTTCCTCGGTCATGGGAGGTACGCTCCAGCAGTTGCAATTCCCTGCCATCTAGTACGGCATTGACATGCGTTGGGGTTGATCACGCCCCGACGGGCCATCAACGCATGCAAAACGTGTCAATCTGACACAAATCAGATATGTAACTATATCGGTGACAGGTGCGTGATAGCCAGAGAGTCGAAAATCCATTGGCAAGATCATGCCACGCTGCGGGCGCAGCATCTGACCAACATGCCGAGAATCGTGGGCCGTCCTGAACCGCAGCGCAAAACGCACGCGGACGTGACTTGTGTTTGGAACCAGCTTGGGGAGATATGCATTACATATTCAGATAATACGGAGTGTCCAACAATGTCGAGCAAACACATGTCGCGCCGCGTCATCCTGTCGACAGGTATCGTTGCCCTTGGTGGTCTTGCGATGCCGTCTGTCCTGCGCGCGCAAAACATGCCGGATTATGAACCAGATAGCCCAGCAACCACCGTGCGTCACAACGTTATGGGATTCCGCCGTCAGGACTGGAAAGACCATTTCTCAGACCTGCGCAAAGGCGCAATCCTGTGCGACACACATTCGCGCGCAGTGCATTTCTGGTCAGAAGACGAAAGCACATATCTTGTCTATCCGACCTCGGTGCCCATGACCGAAGAGTTCACCCGCCGTGGCATGACAGAGGTGACGCTGAAACGCTATATGCCTACGTGGATCCCAACACCAAACATGCGCGAGCGTGATCCGTCCCTGCCCGAGCGCGTGGAAGGTGGCGACCCTAAAAACCCTATGGGTACGCGGGCAATGAACCTGACTTGGCAGTATTATCGCGTCCACGGAATCGACAACCCTGCCAAGGTTGGACGGCGCGCGTCAAACGGGTGTTTCGGTCTGATGAATGCTCATGTCGAAGAGCTTTATGAGCTGGTTCAGGTGGGCACTCAGGTCTATGTGATCTGATCATGTTCTGCGCGGGCCGCTGTTGATAACATGGTCCGCGCCAGCTCTGTCGCCCTGCGGCAACAAGACCTGTCAATGCACGGCCTCGTGACTTGATTTTATCTGCTGTCTTACGACATATGTGATGATCATAGCCGTAGACGGAGCATTCGACCATGTCCGATTCAAACCTGTCTCGCCGCGCGATTTTGTCCACGGGGGTAATGGCGCTTGGTGGACTTTCAATGCCATCGATCCTGCGCGCGCAGGCATTGCCAGATTATGAGGCGGAAAGCAGTGTCCGCACAGTGCGCCGCAATGTCATGGGCTTTCGCAACCATCATTGGCGCGATCATTTCTCAAATCTGCGCAAGGGTGCGATTCTGTGTGACACATACTCTCGTGCCCTGCATTTCTGGTCCGAGGATGAGAGCATCTATTACGCACATCCCTGCTCAGTGCCGATGACAGAGGAATTCACGCGCCGCGGTGTCACAGAGATCACACTGAAACGATTTGAGCCCACATGGATCCCAACCCCTAACATGCGCCAGCGTGACCCCTCGCTGCCAGAGCGTGTTGAAGGCGGCGATCCAAAGAACCCGCTGGGCAGTCGGGCGATGAACCTGAGCTGGCAGTATTACCGCATTCACGGTATCGACAACCCCGCCAAGATCGGGCGGCGTGCGTCAAACGGCTGTTTCGGGTTGTTGAACCCGCATGCGGAACGCCTCTACGATCTGGTGGAGATCGGTACACAGGTTCGCGTGATCTGATATCTGACGCACACGACACGAAGCCCCGGCACAGACCGGGGCTTTTTTTGCGCTAAACCCGCCTGCCCCGCAACAGTCGCAGCACCCGGTTTCCAAGCAGCCCCATAAGCGCCGAAAATGCCGCCGCCAGCCCTGCCAGCGCGTCCAGCAGCGGTTGCGTAAGACGCAAGCCCGTACGCAGAAAGCGCGATTTGCCAAGCACTTCGAACGCACCCACTGTGCGCGGGCCAAGTGCCCGGCTGGCACGCGCAACACGCTGCGCATCACTCAGGCTATCCACATGGCCTACCAGATGCAGCGCGCTGCGTGTCCCGGCATGGGTCCGCAACGCACCCAGCGCGTCCGTCATGTCCAGCGCGGGACGCAACGCATCCGCCCGGCCCAACCGCGCCAGATCATCTGCACTGCGCACTGCAGGCACGCGCGCCCAATCCACGCCTTCTCGAAAAGCACGGGTATAAAGCCTGCGCACCCCCGGTGTGATCCGTCCCATCCGATGCGCCACCTTCATCATGCCTGCGCCCGCTTTCAGCGTGTAGGACGTCCCGCCAGTGAAGATCACCAACCCCGTCGCCCCGATCCCGATAAATGACAGCGTGACGTCCAGTTGATCCACCTCATTACCGCGATACCACGCCCCCGACTCGCGCCCCAGTGACAGAAGATCGCCCGCGACTGTCAGATTGACCCCGATCCCACAGGCCAGATCAGCGCCCATGGTGCAGGCACGCAGATCATAGGCACAGGCCGCGCAGGTCGATGCGCGCGCAAGGGCGCTGTGATCCTGCGCATGGGCGATCTGATAGGCCTGCAGCAGGTCTTCGGGCAAGACCAGCCCTTCGGCCTCGGCCAGCGCCATCAGCCCCTCCAGCGCGACCCAGTTGCGCGGGGTCTCCTCCAGCCGTTGCATGATCTTGTCTGAGACCTGTTGCAATGAGGCATGGCGCGACAACGCGCGGGTATAGGCGGCGTCAAGCTCCGCCTCTGCCCGGTCCACAAGCATCCCACCCACGGGGCTTTGCGCGAAGCGGATTAATCCCCAGCCCGACCAGATCAGCGACAGGGCCAGCAGCCCTGTCAGTATCCACCGCCAGAGCCGCCAGAGCATGAGACTAACGCCCGCCGATCATGCCCACGATATCACGCGTCTCGCGCAGGATCGGGCGGGCAATCGCATCCGCGCGCGCCGCGCCGTCTGCCAGAATGCGATCAATCTCGGCCACATCCTGCATCAACCGCGTCATCTCTGCATTCAGCGGCGCCAGCTTCGCCACCGCCAGATCCGCCAGCGCAGGCTTGAATGCACCAAAACCCTGCCCGCCGAATTGCGCGATCACTTCGTCGGGGGTCTCATCGGCCAAAGCGGCGTAAATATTGACCAGATTGCGCGCCTCTGGCCGCTCTTTCAGCCCGTCCAGCGTTTCCGGCAGCGGTTCGGGATCCGTGCGCGCCTTGCGGAATTTCGACGCAATCGCATCGGCATCATCGGTCAGATTGATCCTCGACTGATCCGACGGGTCGGATTTTGACATTTTCTTCGTGCCATCGCGCAAGCTCATCACCCGCGTGGCCGCCCCCTCGATCACAGGTTCCACCACCGGGAAGAAATCCACCCCGTAATCATGGTTGAACTTGATCGCAATGTCGCGCGTCAG
>SKGU01000227.1 GCA_007117255.1 Natronohydrobacter sp.
ATCTGCTGGGCGAGGATCACCGCATCGTCGGTGTGTCCGGTTATGCTGTGCGTCCCAAACGCGTGCGACGCGAAAAACCGCGCGTATCGGCCTTCACCTCGGCGGATATTCCGAAAATCCTTGCGCTCAAGCCCGATCTGGTTCTGACATTTTCAGACCTTCAGGCCGATATCGCGGCTGAACTGCTGCGCGCGGGTGTCGCCGTGATGGGCTATAACCAACGCGATGTGGCCGGCATTCTGGCCATGATCCGGCATCTGGGCGCGACAGTCGGCGCGGCTGCGCGCGCCGATCAACTGGCTGATGAATATGCCCGCAGGCTCGACAGTATCGCGCGGCAAGCCCAGGGGCGCGCAAGCCCAAGCGTCTATTTCGAGGAATGGGACGACCCCATGATATCAGGCATCAAATGGGTGTCGGAACTGATCGAGATCGCTGGCGGGCGCGAGGCCTTCCCCGATCTGGCCGACAAGCCCGCGGCGAAAGACCGTATCGTGACATCAGAGCAGGTGATCGCCGCCGCACCGGATATGATCATCGCGTCATGGTGCGGCAAGAAAGTCAGGCCTGAGAAGATCGCCGCCCGCCCCGGTTGGGGGGGCATCCCGGCAGTGCGTGACGGCCGTATCGTCGAAATCAAATCCCCCCTCATCCTGCAACCCGGCCCAGCCGCGCTGACCGACGGACTGGATGCGATTGTCGCAGCGCTGGCGCGGGCACCAGTCACAACCTGACCATTCCGGGGACAGTCACTTCAATCCCCCAGCATCCAGATGCCTTCGGGGTAAAAGGCGTGAAAGGCAAAGGCGAAGGGGATATCATGCGGCAGATCCCGGCCCTGCGTATCGCGCACACGCACGGTGCCCACGTCACGACCCGCAGCGATTGTGCGGCTGTCAAGCGCAGATGCCTGCCCCGCTGTCCAGCTCAGCACCACCCCGGCTTCGTTGATTTCTCCGACTGCGCGTAACCGCTCAAATGTCCAGGCGCGGTTGCCGACACGGACAACGCGGGCCAGTGGGTTGATTCCGTGGGGCGGATTCTCACCGCGATACAGAAACGGCTGCGCAGAGCTGTCATAGCCGACATAGGGATTCGCCCCATAAGCGCGCCGCCATTCCGGTTCGTCCATGACCAGCCCGTCAGGGTTGCGGTCGCGAAACTCGCCCCAGGCCTCCATCCAGCCCGGCAATTGCGTCAGCTCTGTGCCCGCATGCCTGCCAACGATCCCCTGCCCGACAGCCTGTTGCCACCAGCTAAGTGTCTCGCGGTCATACATGATCATGTCGGAATGGCGCAGCTTGCCCGAAACCCCGAATGTATGGCGTATCCCGTCAACACGGGCATCAAACACCATCGCGGAATTGCACAGCGGGCAGTAGGTGACAGCAATGGACATATCATCCACCACGTCATTCACGATCTCATGCCACATCAGGTAGCGGATCGGATATGCACGCGCGGCCGCGCCCGGATGCTCGTAAGTCAGAACCGGTTCACGATCGTCCAGTCGGTTTTCCTGCGCTGCGGGAATAAGCGCGGGCTCCCAGATTGCCGGAATGCCATCCTTGGGTGGCCCACCAGAGATAACTTCATCAAAGGCGATGGTGGTGCGGGTAAAATCTGTCTGTGGCCATTCCCGCGCCCATTGTGCCGGATCAGCATATGCCTGCGCAGCAGTCAGCATCACCAGCGGGGCGAACAGATATTTCAGCAAGCGCATGGTGTCTCCTCACATCAGAAGCGGCGAACCCGCAAGCGGTCTCATCGGGCATCCCTGGTGCGACCATGTCACAGCCCCAGGTTACGCCCATATCGATACGCGACAAGCACAAGATTTGTTACAGGCAGTCACGGGATTTCCGATTGCCCGGCCCCGCGCTTGCACGCATGGATGCGACACAGACCGCTCATCAGATGCGTGTATGCATCTGGTAGCCGGGATGAAATACCAGCCGAACCGAGGTAATCACTTGCCCGCCGTGATGGGTGGTGCGGTCAAGAACGAACAGCCCCTCACCCGGACTGCAAGCCAGCATCTCCGCTTCGGCCGCGCTGGCTGTCAGGGCGGAGAAAGTGAAATCGCCCCCGTCAAATGCCACTTCGCGCATCAGCCATTCATTTGGGCTGTAAGTGACGAAATCTGCGCCCTCGACAGCAGGAACCGCGCTTGTATTGATCCAGCGGCGCTCGAACACATAGGGCGTGCCATCGGCCAGATGCAACGTCTGCACAAAGAGTTGCGGCACCTGGGCGGGTATCTGCATGCGGGCCTGCACATCGGGCGGTGGCAAGCGCATCTCGCGCAGACAGACGCGATGGGTATGGCGCTGGCCTTTGCCTTCGATCTCGGCGCGGATCAGCGGGATGGCGAATTCAGCGCGGCGCACCGGGTTCAGCGCAACCCGTGTTCCGGCGCGGCGGCGGCGCTCCAGCAACCCCGCCTCGGCCAGACCGCGCAGCGCACGGTTGACCGTGGCGCGCGCGCAGCCGAACTCCTGCGCCAGTTCCGCTTCATGCGGGATATACTCACCCGGCTTCCAGTCGCGCTGACTGATACGCTGGCGTACTTCGTTCTGAACATCCTGCCACGATATCCGGTCTTGTTTGCTCATGATCTCTGCCCAATGTCCCGGATCACCCTGCCCTGACCCGTTTCCGTCAGCGCATTATGCGATCAAACGCCCCTGCGAACCAGAGACTGCAGCCGATCCTGTGGCCGAGGACGATTCTCAGGTTGACTCGTAAATATGTTTATACATATTATGTATAAACTGATATTATTCAAGGTAAGCCATGCTGCTGAAGAATGTCACGATTGCCACGATGGATGGCACGGCCCCCTACGGTCTGATCCGCAACGCGGCCCTGGCGCTGCAAGGCGCGCAGATTGCATGGGTCGGGCCAACGGATGCTGTGCCGCCCGAATGGCGCGGCGCAGAAAGCCTTGATCTGGGTGGCAGGCTGATCACACCGGGCTTGATTGATTGCCATACGCATGTCGTTCATGGTGGCAACCGCGCGCGTGAATTCGAGATGCGACTGGAAGGCGCCAGCTATGCAGAGATCGCGCGCGCAGGCGGTGGTATCGTCTCAACTGTGACGCAGACGCGCGCCGCGTCGCTTGATGCGC
>SKGU01000372.1 GCA_007117255.1 Natronohydrobacter sp.
CACATCCCAGATGGAGGATATCACCATGGCTGACACATCGCTCGGAACGCCTGAGCAACTCCGCGATCCAGATTTCATGCCACCGCTCTACAAGGCTATCCCACTGGGGGTGCAGCATGTGCTGGCGATGTTTGTCTCCAATGTGACGCCCGCGATCATCGTGGCGGGCGCGGCTGGGTTTGGCTTTGGGTCAAACTCGCCCGATTTCCCCAATCTGATCTACATGATCCAGATGTCGATGTTCTTTGCAGGCATTGCCACGTTATTGCAGACCATCACTTTCGGGCCCGTGGGGGCAAAACTACCCATTGTGCAGGGCACATCCTTTGCCTTTATCCCGATCATGATCCCGCTGGTTGCTGGCAAGGGCGTTGATGCCATGGCCGCCGTCATGGGCGGCATTCTGGTGGGCGGGCTGTTTCACGCCGCCCTTGGCACTGTGATCGGGCGCATCCGCTTTGCCCTGCCGCCACTGGTCACAGGGCTTGTCGTCCTGATGATCGGGCTGGCACTGGTGCGGGTCGGCATCCAATATGCCGCTGGTGGGGTGCCCTTGATGGGCACGGACGCTTTCGGCAATCTGCAAAGCTGGTCCGTGGCGCTGGTCGTGATCTTTGTCACGCTGGGGCTGAAATTCTATGCGCGCGGCATGGCATCCGTGTCTGCCGTGCTGCTGGGGTTGCTGGTGGGGTATGGCGTGGCCTTCGCCCTTGGCATGGTCAGCTTTGACAGTGTTGGCCGTGCTTCGGTCTTCGCCTTGCCCAACCCGCTGCATTTCGGTCTGGAATTCACCGCCGCTGCCATCATCTCGTTCTGCGCGATGGCTTTTGTCTCGGCAGTGGAAACCGTGGGCGACGTGTCAGGGATCACCAAGGGCGGTGCAGGCCGCGAAGCCACCGAACGCGAAATCGAGGGTGCGACCTATGCCGATGGTCTGGGCACAGCAGTGTCAGGCCTGTTCGGCGCACTGCCCAACACAAGCTTCAGCCAGAATGTCGGGCTGATCGCCATGACCGGCGTGATGAGCCGCCATGTCGTCACCATTGGCGCGATCTTCCTGATCCTTGCGGGCCTGTTCCCCAAGGTCGGCGCGGTCATTTCCACCGTCCCGATCGAAGTGCTGGGCGGGGGCGTGATCGTGATGTTCGGCATGGTCGCCGCCGCCGGGGTTTCGATGCTGGCAGATGTGCTCTGGAACCGCCGCAACATGGTGATCTTCGCGATCGCCCTGTCGGTCGGGCTTGGCCTGCAATTGGAGCCCTCAGCGCTTCAGCACCTGTCAGACACGCCGCGCGTGTTGCTGACATCGGGCATCCTGCCCGCAGCCGGGATTGCGATCATCCTCAACCTGATCCTGCCGCGCGACTTGGTCGGCGAGGCCAGCCAAGCCAGAACGAACGGCGCGCCAAAGCCCTGATTTGCGACACGGCGCAGCGCCAGATCAGATGTAGGGTGCGTGCTCAGCACGCACCCTACGCTGTTTATCCACAGCTTAACTGTCGCAGATGTTCTGCAAACTGACCCACTGCCCATCACTGAGCAACGCCGTGACCGCAGGCTCGCCCGCAAGCGGGTCTTTCTCGCGCAACTGCGCACCAAGCGCCGCAAGACCGGGATCCAATGGAAACGGGTTATCGACCAACGCACGCGTTGACAGATCAACCCGCGCGAAACGTTCCAGCAACGGGTCAAGCGCAGGCGTGGGCAGCGATGCACGCAGCAGCGCGTTCGCATAGCCACGCATCGACCCGCGCGGCAACTCTGCCGATGTCAGCAAACGGAATGTTGCAATGACACCCGCATGGCGTAGCAATGGGCGCAACGGATCTTCATCCGCGCTGCGCTGCGCCGCCATCAACAAGGCACCGGCCAAAGCCTCGGCACTTTCCGCCTCATCCAGAAGCCGCGCGTCGATCAGGAAATACCGCCCCATCACATGCTGAATGCGCGGGGTTTCCAAGGGCAGGCCACGCATGACCAGAATCTGTGCGGGTGTCTGAAACAGCGCGCGCTGCAGGCTGGCAAGCGCAGCCTCGGCATTGCTACTGCGGCACTCACGCGCGCCTATAGCCACCAGATCGGCGCGCACCATATCGC
This sequence comes from Natronohydrobacter sp., assembly GCA_007117255.1. Classification (GTDB taxonomy): domain Bacteria; phylum Pseudomonadota; class Alphaproteobacteria; order Rhodobacterales; family Rhodobacteraceae; genus Roseinatronobacter. The sequence continues at coordinate 2,098 of SKGU01000372.1, forward strand.
CCAGTTCGACGCGCTTTGCCATGGGCACCACAGAAGCCGTATGTGAGATCAATGCTGGTGGAACAACAGCCCAGGCGACGGCCAAGGCCCCGACCCCGAAGCTCGCCAGAAGCGGTTTGCGCAGGCGTGAAAGCAGGCTGCGTGGCGGACGCAGCGCAGCCTGCACCACTTTCAGCGCATCGATCAGCCAGTCATCATCCAGCTCCAGAATCTCCCCGGAGTCGATATCCGGGCTATACAATGCAGGGCGTTTTCCAGGGTTGAGGCGCTCGACAGCAGGCAATGACCAATGGCTGAGCACTTTCAGACTGCGGCTGTCGGAAATCACAAGCGAAGCGTCACCGAAACTGACCAGAACATCGCGGCGCTGGTCATCGCGCGACGGGGCCCACAGGCCCGGACCTTCGAGTTTCTTGTACTTGTCTAGCGCGGTCATGCCGCCTGCCTGCATTCTTGCTTTTCGCGCAGTCTACCCCAGCTTGCGCGCCAAGACCAGCGGTCACAATTCGCGGACACGCGCACGCAAGTCAAACTTCTGAATTTTCCCGGTCGAGGTTTTCGGCAACTCCATGAATACGACGCGTTTCGGGGTCTTGAACCCCGCAAGCCGCTCTCGACAAAACGCAATCAACGCGGCTTCGGTTACGTCCGTCCCCGGTTTCAGCTCGACACAGGCACAAGGCACTTCGCCCCATTTGTCATCGGGCCGGGCCACGACAGCGGCCAGACCGACCGCAGGATGCTTCATCAACACCCCCTCCACCTCGACCGAGGACACATTTTCGCCGCCTGAGATGATGATATCCTTCGCACGGTCTGCGATCTTTATGTAGCCATCCGGGTGTTGATACGCGATGTCGCCGGAATGAAACCATCCCCCGGCAAAGGCTTCCTGCGTGGCCTCCGGATTTTTCAGATAGCCCTTCATCACGCAATTTCCGCGATGCATGATCTCACCCAGACTGGCCCCGTCGCGCGGCACAGGCTGCATGGTGACAGGATCCAGCACTGTGATTTCCTCCATCATGGGCA
>SKGU01000042.1 GCA_007117255.1 Natronohydrobacter sp.
GCGGCACCGCCACCTATGACGGGCTTTCCATCGCCTGGGCCACACTTGAACACCTGCATGATGTCAACCGCAGCCGCGCGCTCTTCGCCACCCATTACCACGAAATGACCGCGCTGGCAGGCAGACTGAAAGGCGTAGAGAACGCCACAGTCACGGTCAAGGAATGGCAAGGTGACGTAATATTCCTGCATGAAGTCAAGCGCGGCGCGGCAGATCGCAGCTACGGGGTGCAGGTTGCCCGCCTCGCAGGCCTGCCCGAGGCCGTGATCACCCGCGCGCGCGAAGTCCTGACTGCACTGGAACAGGGCGACAGCGCCACCCGCCCCAAAGCGCTGATCGACGATCTGCCACTGTTTTCCGCGGCCAAGCCCCCCGCACCTGCGCCCAAAGCAAACCCCGCAATGGAGAAACTCGCCCGGATCAATCCGGACGAGTTGACCCCGCGCGAAGCGCTGGACCTGCTCTACGATCTCAAATCACTCAGCACATCCTAGGCTTCATCTTGCCAAAAATACTCAATTACCCCGCTGGCGTCGAGGACACCCCGACCTGGGCCGGGCGCAACAGCTGGTCATGCAACATGAATCCTTCAGCCATGACCTGAATGATCTGCCCGGCCTTGGTCCCCGGAACAGGGGCCTCGAACATCGCCTGATGCGTGTGCGGGTCGAACACGTCGCCCACTTCCGGGCAAATCCGCTCGACCCCATGTTTACCCAGAATATTGGTCAATTCGCGCAGAGTGAGTTCTACCCCCTCAACCAATCCCGCCGCCGCCGCGCGCGTTTCGTCATTGGCCGCGTTCAATGCCCGCGCAAGGTTGTCGTAAACCGGCAGCATATCACGCGCTATCTTGGCGCCCCCGTATAGCTGCGCGTCACGACGGTCCTTCTCGGCCCGCTTGCGACTGTTCTCTGCATCGGCCAGCGCGCGCATCATGCGGTCGCGCATTTCGTCACGTTCACTCAGCGCAGCCGCCAGCTCTTCCGACAGATCAGGCTCCGAACCTCCAGCCTCTTCCAGATCCGCGATCGGGTCGGGCACCTCGTCATGCTTGATCTCGTCCAGAATTTCCGGGTTCGGCTTAGGGTCCGCCATTTTCACTACCTTCTTTCTTCAGTCCGCGCGCCGGTCCGACAGTATCCGCCCGACCAGTTGCGCCGTATAATCCACAATGGGCACGATCCGCCCGTAATTCAGTCGTGTCGGCCCGATCACGCCCACGGCGCCGATAACCTTCCGTTCCGCGTTCATATAAGGAGAAACGACCAGAGTTGAACCCGTCAGCGAAAAAAGACGGTTCTCTGCTCCGATAAAGATGCGCACCCCCTCGCCCTGCTCGGTCAGTTCCAGAAACTCCGTGATGTCACGCTTGCGCTCCAGATCATCGAACAACGTGCGGATGCGCTCGATATCCTCAGCCGCAGCGCCTTCGTCAAGCAGATTTGCACGACCCCGCACGATCAGCCTTGCGTCAGATGCGCCGTCATCTTCCCAGATCGCCAACCCCTGCTCTACCAGCGTTGTGGCCAGGGCATCGATCTCGCGCCGGTTGCGCGCAACTTCCGCTCTAAATCGTGCCAGCAGCGACGACACAGTCGCACCTTCGATCAAGGAATTCAGATAGTTCGCCGCTTCACGCAAAGCAGATGGCGTGATGCCCTTAGGCGGCGTGAACAACCGGTTCTCGACATGCCCATCGGCAAAAACCAGCACCACCAAAACACGGTCCGGCGCAAGGGCGACAAATTCGATATGCTTGATCGCAGCCTCATGCTTGGGCGACAAGACCAGAGACGCGCCCTGCGTGATCCCGCTCAGCGCACCGCCGACCTGTTCCAGCAAACCCGCAACATCGCGTTCATTGCTGCCCATGGTCGAATCCAGTTTTTCGCGGTCCCGCGCATCCAAAGGGGTCACTTCCAGAAGCGAATCAACAAACAGCCGCAATCCCATATTCGTCGGCACACGCCCGGCAGACACATGGGGGCTGTCCAGAAGCCCCAGATATTCCAGATCCTGCATGACGTTGCGCACGGTCGCCGCCGAAACCTTTTCGCTCATATCGCGGGTCAGAGTGCGCGACCCCACCGGCTGGCCTGATTGCAGATAGCCCTCGACCACGCGCCGGAAAACTTCACGCGAACGGTCATTCATCTCGGCCATCAACTGCCGGGAATCGCGAGGCTGGGCCATGTCACACTCCCACTCAACAGATCAAACGCAGCGTAGACAGGACTGCAAAATCACACAGGTTTCAAGGGCAATCAGGGTTGCTTTCGCCCGCTTCGGCCTTGTATCGAAGCAAAGCCCGCAATCAAGGATTTCCCATGCGCCCCTCAGGTAGACATCTAGACACGATCCGCTCCATTTCAATCGAACCGCATGTGACCAAACATGCCGAAGGTTCCTGTATGATCTCGATGGGTGACACCAAAGTGCTCTGCACGGCGTCGCTGGAGGACCGCACACCCCCTTTTCTGCGCAACACAGGTCTTGGCTGGGTCACGGCTGAATATGGCATGCTCCCACGCTCCACCAACACCCGCATGCGCCGCGAAGCCGCGTCCGGCAAGCAACAGGGCCGCACAGTCGAAATCCAGCGCCTGATCGGACGGTCCTTGCGCGCCTGTGTGGACCGCAGCGCCTTGGGTGAACGTCAGATCACCGTGGATTGTGATGTCATTCAGGCGGACGGCGGCACCCGCTGCGCCGCCATCACCGGCGGCTGGGTTGCGCTACGTCTGGCCGTGAACAAGCTCCTGAAAGCGGGCGATGTGGTGTCCGATCCGATCACGGACCATCTGGCCGCTGTGTCTTGTGGCATCTATGCAGGCCAGCCTGTCCTTGATCTGGACTATGCCGAAGACAGCACGGCAGGCGTGGATGGCAATTTCATCCTGCTTGGCTCTGGCCGCATGGTCGAAGTGCAGATGAGCGCCGAAGGCGCCACCTTCTCGCGCGCAGAGATGGACCAGCTTCTGAACCTTGCTGAAAAAGGCGTGGCAGAGCTGGTTGCCGCCCAGAAAGCCGCTGTAGCATGAGGAAATTTGCAGGCAACACCCTGCTGGTCGCCACCCATAACGCGGGCAAGCTGGAGGAATTTCA
>SKGU01000207.1 GCA_007117255.1 Natronohydrobacter sp.
CCAGAGCGAAGGTCTCCGACTTCGCCCGCGCCGCGCCAATATCGAATTTCGAGATATCCAGCAGCGCGCCGAGGATCTGCTCGACCGACCCGAAGGCCGAGGTGATGCGGTCTGTCAGCCGTGCTTGCGCGGGCGGATTTTCCATGGCCGAGAGCGAGGCGAGAAACAGTTTGGCGGCGTTCAGGGGTTGCAGCAGGTCATGACTGGCCGACGCCACAAAGCGTGATTTCGACGCATTGGCGCGTTCGGCTTCATCGCGGGCAGATTCCAGCTCGACCGTGCGTGCGCGCACACGCGCTTCCAGCGTCTCATTCAGCCGGTGCATTTCGGCAATCGCGCGGCGTTCCTTGGTCAGATCAGTGAAGGAAATCACGAAGCCACGGTCGGGGATGGCCTGCGCGGAAAGTTCCAGTACATTGCCTTCATCCTGCACGATTTCCAGATTGAGGGCTGGGCGGTAGGGCGGGCCGTTGACCCAGTCGCTCAAGGTTGCGCGAATATTGCTGCGCCCCAACTGTCTGCGCCGCATCAGGTTGTTGAGCAGCGCCACGAAGGGTGTGCCAGTGGTCAGCAGATTGACGGGCGGCGAGAACAACTCCCGCAAGCGCCTGTTCCAGCCCGCCAGCCGTGCTTTCGCGTCAAAGATCATCACGCCCTGTTCGATATGGTCAAGTGTTGCGCGCACCATCTGGGCTTGCTCGTCCAGCAGCTTGGTACGTTCCTCGCGGGCATTGCGCACCATGCCTGTCACATCGGTCTGGGTCACAGCAGTGCCGCCCGACACCATGCGCTGTTCGCTGACCTGAAGCCATTGATCATCTGTCAGGGGCACCATGAAGTTGACATCGCGCCGCCGATGACTTTCCAGCCGTTGTGTGACCCAGTGCTGTCGGGCTTGTCTGTCGGGCAGGTTCAGCGCTGTGCTTTCCGACACGATGCGCACATAGTCGCGGAACGACAGCCCCGGCCCGATGCGGCGGCGCACATCCGGCAGGTCTGCGCAGAAGCTGGAATTCCACATGGTCAGGCGGTCTTTGGCATCGAACATGGCAAAGCCTTCGCCCATGGCCTCCAGCGCGTCGGCCAGTGCGTTGCGCGCATTGATCGCGTCGCGCTCTGCCTGCGACAACCGCGCATTGGCGATGCGCAACCGGTCGAGCGTTTCGGCCAGATCATGGGTCCGGGTGCGGATCTGCTGTTCCAGGGCGACCACATGGCTAAGCTGTCCTACCGGGCGACTGGCGCTTTGGGTCACGCGTTCCGAGCGGTCCATCAATGCGCCGACAATGGCGCGCAGACGTGCGTTTTCTTCCTCAAGGCTCAAGCTGTCGGACAGGAAGTCTTCAGGCATCCGCGTCAGCACTCATGGGGACGCGTGAGAAATCGGATGCCGCCAGCGAATCCGTATCTTCGTCAGGCGGATAGAAGGCAAGCCCGGTAAAGGTCTGGTTGACATGCACCAGATTGAATTGCTCGCCATATGTGTTGAAGCCCACAACCCCGTAGCGATCCAGCACGGCTGAAATGCGATGACGTGTCTGGCTGTTTTCGGCCTCCAGCCGCCGCAGGATACAGTCACAGGCCAGTATGGCAGGCTGTGTGCTACCAAGCGCAAGCCGGGACAGTTCGCGATCGAGATGGGCTTCCAGATCGGTGCTCTGCGCAAGGCGCAACACCAGTCCCGTTTCAATGGCGGAGAAAAAGCGCAAGGTGCCATCTGGTTCCACACGCTGGATCGCCAGAACATGATGTTCGTCGCCGATCTTGGAGACAACAGGATTGGCTGCGAAGGTGAAGGGGGAAAGCTGCTGCGGGTCTTTTCCGAGGATGCGGGCATATTCCGGCCCGGCAGGCATGCCGTTGATCGCACGCACCAGCCGCTGGGATGGGTCGGCATCCGTCACGACCATGCGGTGATCTGTTGGCTCCAGATGATCGAAGCGGAAAGCGGTGACACGGCAGGGCGTGCGCAGCACCGCGAGAACCGCAGCATCACTCATGAACCGGCCCCCGTGCAGAACAAAGGTCTTGCCAAAGCGTAACCCATCCCCAGCAGAGCCGCCCACAAGCGGACTTTGCCCCAAAGCCTCGGACAAGGCCCAGACAAGCTGGTCTTCCATCAGCGACAAACCGTCTGTCAGAAGGAAGGCCACTTCATTGGCCCAGTCCGCTGTCGAGAAGGTGACTTCTGCGCGCAGCTCAAACGCAAGATCGCGCGCGCGTTCCGCATCAAAGCGGGCCAGATCCGTCAGATGGCCAGTGGCCACGCGAAACAGGCTGCGTGGAAGTCCCAGAGCGACGATCTGTCCTTCGAGATAACCGCCCGCGCCGATTTCACCGGCGGTGGTGCAGCCGATCACCTGCGTGACGTCCAGCAAGGGCACCAGAGCAGTCTCGATATGGCCCAGATCGTGACCTTCGCCCACAAACAGAATGATCAGCGCAAGCTGTTCGGGCGCGAGCTGCGCCAGTATTTCAGTGATCGCAACGGCGGTGTCGGGCGCGGACGACTGCGCACGCGCGATGAATGTGTCTTGCGATTGCATCCGGCACCCCCTCCCCTAGCTGTCGGTCTTGCATGATGCGCCAAGTGTAACGCAGCTTGTTGCCCTTTCGCAAAGGGTTTGATCCTTCGCCGCGTCAGGGCTTTTCCTTGTCGCGCAGTATCTCCGCAAAACTGGCGGAATTGGCAATGCGGACCGCTTGTGTGCGGCTTTGTGCGCCCAGCTTGCGCAGGATCGCGGTGACATGCGCCTTGACCGTGGTTTCCGAGATCGACAGCTCATAGGCGATCTGCTTGTTGAGAAACCCTTCGCAGACCAGCGCCAGAATGCGGCCCTGTTGGGGTGTCAATTCTGCCAGACGATCAATCGCGCTGCGCTCGGCCTCGGAGTCCACATCGCGCGAAGGGGCAGTATAGCCTTGGGGCAGATAGATGCCGCCCTGAGACGCAGCCCGAATGGCGGTGACGAAGGCCTCGCGCGGGCTGTTCTTGGGCACGAAGCCGGCCGCGCCCGCGTGCAGCACGGCCGTGATGATGCGATGTTCGGACATTGACGAGACGACGATCACCGGAATGCCGGGCGCGGCGTTGC
>SKGU01000368.1 GCA_007117255.1 Natronohydrobacter sp.
CCGCGCGCGTGGCCCGCAACGATGAGCGCGCGCGCTTCACTCAGGCTGAGAGCCTGCTCGCGCACCCGAAGTTCGGGCGCGGCATCCAGCATTCTTGTGACTGAACGCGACAGTTCCGAGCGATCCAGATCGACCACCACCAGCGCCATGCCAGTCGGAATACCCGCCCGAAAAATGCCAGCCAGGGCGAGCAGCATGACCAGCGGCAACACCACGACCAGCCCGGCTAGCGCTGGGCGGCGCAGGATCAGCCGGAATTCGCGTAGCATCACCGCCAGCATGACCTACCTGCCAAGCGAGATCAGCGCCGACATGCCCGGACGCAAGCCTTCGAGTGGCGCCATTGGGCGCGCGCGCAACTCGAAACTGCGCAGATCGAAATCGCCCGTGGCACGTGTTGCCCGCCAGCTTGCAAACTGCCCTTGCACATTAATCAGCGTGATCTCTGCATCCAGATCACGCTGGAGAGCAGGGACATGCACCGATAACACATCTCCCACCTGAAGGCCTGCAAGCAGGTCTTCGCGCAGATTGAAGGTGAACCACGCCTGATCCAGATCGACAATCGTGAACAACGGCGCACCCGGGCCAATATTCTCGCCCAGTTCGAACAGGCGTGCCGAAACCTCACCGCTCAGGGGCGCGTAGATGGTCAATTCGTCAAGATCTGCCTGATGTTGGGCCAGCGCGGCTTCGGCCTGTGCGACCTGTGCAGTCGCAACAGCGCGTTCTTCTGGTGACGCGCCTGCGCGGGTAAGGTCAAGCTGGGCGTGTGCAGCTTCGACACGGCGCGCGGCCGTATCCACATTGCGCGTGGTCTGGTCAATCGCGGTCTGAGGACGCAGTCCTTGCTGCGCCAGCTCTGTGTCGCGTGCGACCTGCTCTTCCGCCAGCCGTAGATCGACCTGTGCTGCGGCCAGTTCGGCTTCGCGGGCGCGGATCATTTCGGGACGCGTTGCACCTGCCGCAGCCTCTGATGCGCGCGCCACGTTCAACCCTGAAGACGCTGCGGCATGGGCTGTGACAAGTTGAGGGTTGGAAAGCACTGCCAGCAACTGTCCGGCCTCGACCTGCGTGCCCAGATCAGCCTTAATCTGTGCCACCCGGCCAGAAGTTCGGGCAGAGACATCGACACGCGGCGCAGCGATTTCACCCTGTATCACCAAGGGCCCCGGGCGCGTGACCCACCAGACCGAAACGGCGACCATTGCGGCCAGAACAGCAATAAGCAGAAAAGGGACTGCCGCCTTTATGGCTGAGTTGTGCTGGGTTGGCATGGATCATGCTTCCTTGGGAATTGAGGGAAATTTCATGTTTTGTTTATAGCGCGAGTGCTGCAAACACAATTCGCACCACGCCTGTTGAACGCAAGGTAAGGTCCGACAGAAACCAAGCAGACCTTTTGGGAAATATGCAGTGCATGCACCATCCCGAGGCGGCAGCCGGTGTGCCGCCCGCTTGCGCAAGTGGGGGACTTATCGACACGGTCGACCCAGAACTGCCAGTTGGCCGTAGTTCCAAGCGGCAACGTAAGATTGCCCTGGACTTCACCTTTCTACAGGCCAAGCAGGTGCGGTCAGGTAAGTCGGTTAAGATCAACCGGGCGGTTTTCCAGTATACCTTCCATAGAGAAAAGCCCGGTCACCGTATCGAATTCGAACCCGTTTATCAGGCGTTGATAGAAAATATCATATCCCGCCATGCCGCGTGTGACGACCTTGAGCATATAATCCCAGTCACCGCCAATACGGTGGCAATCAATCACCTCAGGCAAACTTGTCACATGCCGCGCGAAGCTTTGCGACCAATCGCGCGAATGATGCCTTGTGCGGATCATCACAAAAACGGTCAGGTCCAGTCCCAACGCGCTGAGGTCAACGAGCGTCCGTGTGCCTTTCAGAATGCCGATGCTCTGCAAACGCTGCAATCTTCGCCAGCAGGCATTCTGCGACAATCCCACCCGCTCGGCGAGTTCGCGTTGCGACAAGCCCGCTTCATTTTGAAGCGTATTCAGGATTCGTATATCAATTTCATCGTATTTTTCTTTCATATAGATCATATGACACAATTTTTGGGCTATTTGTCCAGAAATTTGGGGAAAATTGCATGAGAGCAAGAGGGTAAACTTCGTTTGTCATACACTTACCCTTCGGACTGAACCAATGAACGATACCCAAGCCCTTTTTGCTGCTTTCCATGAAGTGCTGGCTACGGATGATCCGCTTGCCAGTCTGCGCGCCGGATTGATCGGCGACGGCGCCATGTTCGACGGTCCATTCGGCCCGCGCGCGTTGCTTTACGCCGACTATACCGCGTCAGGGCGCGCGTTGATGCAGGTCGAACGCTTCATGCTTGAAATGGTTTTGCCCTATTACGCGAACAGCCATACCGAGGCATCTTTTTGCGGCGGGTTCATGACCAGCCTTCGCCGCGCGGCCCGTGACGTCATTGCGCGGGCCTGCGGCGCGGGAGATGAGCATGCGGTGGTTTTTTGTGGGGCGGGTGCCACAGCCGGGATCAATCGCTTGGTCGCACTGCTTGGGGCAGGGGCAGGGGTGCGGGTCTTGCTTGGCCCTTATGAACACCACTCCAATATTCTGCCGTGGCGTGAAAGCGGGGCTGAGGTGATCGAGTTGGATGAAGCATCGGAAGGGGGGCCAGACCGGATACAACTGGCGCGCTTGCTTGACTGCGACCGCCCGGTGATCTGCGCGTTCTCGGCTGCATCCAACATTACCGGAATTGTGGGGGATGTCGCGGGGCTAACCCGTCAGGTCAAGGCGGCCGGTGCATTGATGGTCTGGGATTATGCGGGCGGTGCGCCCTACCTGCCCATCGCAATGACCCCATGCGCGGATGCGCCCATTGATGCCATTGTTCTTTCGCCACATAAATTTCCGGGTGGGCCGGGTGCATCGGGTGTGATGATCCTCCGCCATGATGCCGTTCGGACTGCACTGCCCAGCCAGCTGAGAACGGCAGTGCAAAAGTGAGCCACGGAAGTGGCGGGATAGTCTTGCTGCGGGCAGAGTAAAACTTTGCCACTTTGACCCTTTCTGTTTTCAGGGAGGGCGGGGGTATTTTCAGCG
>SKGU01000317.1 GCA_007117255.1 Natronohydrobacter sp.
ACTCGACCGGCACCAAAATCGGCGCTATATTCGCATCAAATTCGATGCGATCCCGGAGATCAGCCATGAACATCACCAAAGACATCAGCCCGCTGACCGAGTTCAAGCGAGACACCGCCCGCATGATCGCGCAGATCAAGGAGACTGGGCGGCCGCACATCCTGACGGTCAATGGCAAACCTTCCGTCGTCGTGATGGATGCCACCGCCTGGCAGGAGATGCAGGATCAGCTCGACTATGCCGAAACCGTCGCGGGCATCCGTAAGGGTCTGACGCAGGCCCGTGCCGGTGAAGGCTCTGACGCGGGCACCTTCTTCGACGGCCTCGCCCAGACGAAATGACTGCTTCTTTGCCCGTGATCATCACGCCGAACGCGGCGAATGATCTGACAGCGTCATGGACGTACCTGCGCGATCGCAACCCGCGAGCGGCGGATGAATGGCTGGCCGGCATCCGCGACACCATCCTCGCCCTTGGTGCAATGCCCGACGCTCATCCGATTGCCCCGGAAGCGCGTGAATTCGATCTGCCTATCCGTCGCGCGATCTATGGCAAGGTGACGCGCTGGCGCATCTATTACGCCGTCATTGATGGGTCTGTGCAGGTTCTGCATGTACGCCACGGTCGCCGGAGCGACTGGCAACCCTGATCCGTTCGAACAGCCGCCGCAGAATATACCCACGCGCCAACGAGATCATTACGAACGCAGCGCCGATCGCCAGATGCTCACTGAGCGAGGCCTTGAGGCCAAACAACGGGAACACTGCCAGCTGCGTGGCGATGGCAAGGACGTAGCCGACGACGACATTAGTCGCCGACTCGATGAACGACATGCTGCGTGACTGGGTCATGAATTCACCTTTCTCTGCGCCACCTCTTCAGCAAAACTGCGCCCGGTTTCTGCTAGGACCGCCCCCTGTCCAGTGAACTCTTGCCAGCGGCGCACGATGACATCGACGTATTTCGGGTCGAGTTCCAGAAGTGCGGCGCGCCGGCCCGTCGTTTCAGCGGCAATCAGCGTGGTCCCACTGCCGCCAAAGGGATCCAGCACCAGATCACCGCGCTGGCTGGAATTGCGCAGCGCGCGCTCAACCAAGGCTACCGGTTTCATCGTGGGGTGCAGGTCATTTTTGTGCGGCCGCGGGATTTGCCAGACATCCCCCTGGTCGCGGGCCCCACACCAATGGCGTTTCGTTCGCTCCGGCCAGCCATAGAGGATTGGCTCATACTGCCGCTGGTAGTCAGACCGTCCCAGCGTGAAGCGATCTTTGGCCCAGATCACGAAGGTTGACCAATGGCCGCCCGCTTCTGCGAAGGCCACCTTCAGCGTGTGCAGTTCAGAAGAGGACATGCAAATATACACCGCACCGTCGGTGTAGAGATTGATCAGAACACAAGCGTCGTACAAAAACTGCCCGAACCCGTCCCCCAATGCGTCATTCTTGATCCGTCGCCCTTTCCCCGCCTTCTCGGCGCCAACGCCGCCAGCATAATCGACGTTATACGGCGGATCGCAAAAGGATAGGTTTGCGCGTGCGCCATCAAGCACACGCTCGACATCCGTGGCCACTGTCGCATCTCCGCAGAGCACGCGGTGCTTGCCAAGGATCCACAGATCACCAGGGCGGCTGATTGGATCCTCAGGGGGCTCCGGGGTTTCATCCGCATCGCCAGAAGGCCCAGTATCGGCATCGGCTTCGCTGGATAGCAAAGCATCCAGTTCGCCATCGTCAAAACCGATCAGCGACAGGTCGTAATCCTCGGCCAGCAGATCCTGCAGTTCCGCCGACAGCAGCGCCTCATCCCATGTCCCGAGTTCAGTCAATTTATTATCAGCCAAACGATAGGCCCGGCGCTGCGCCTCGGTCAGATGACCCAGCACAATCACCGGGGCTTCGGTCAGCCCCAGCTGCGTGGCGGCCAGCACGCGCCCATGGCCTGCGATCAACTCGCCGTCCTCGCCCACAAGGCAGGGCACAGTCCAGCCGAACTCGGCCATGCTGGCCGCAAGTCTGGCCACCTGATCCTCGCCATGCATCTTCGCGTTCTTCGCATAGGGTTGCAGGCGCGCAAGCGGCCAGTGCTCGATCCGCTCAGGAGCGAAGGCGAGGGTCATGGTTGCTGTCCTATCTTTTGAGTTAGCCGCTATCAGCTACGACTATGATCCACTGTCGCGTCTGTGTCCCACCGCCGGCGCGAAGGGAGGGGGATGCGCTGCTGGCGATTGATTGTTTCAGCGACATCGACATGCTTCTTGATGAAGCGGGTTCAGCGACACTTCGGGGAGGGAGTGTCGCTGAACCACGGGCAAAGCTGGACTCCATCATTGCGGGGTCCAGGTGGACCCCGGTGGTGGCTTCCCGACTGGACTCCGGGGTCCACCAGGAATCCACCCGCGGAGTCCAGCTAGAGTGCTGATTTTACCAATATTTCAGGCGATCTGGCGTGGATTCCGAGCGGGGGTGGACTCCCAAAAAAATCGCTCTGACGCTAGCGAAATTGCGCGCTGCGCCCCCCCACAATAGTATATACGCCCAGAAGGACCCGTAAAATCAACGGGTTGGACGTCGAGGCTCATCCAGTCTCGCAGCTTGTGCCTTTGGCCAACGAAACAGATCGATCAACGCCTTCGTCTCACGATCACCCTTCCGCAGCTCACAGCCCGTGCGACCTTGGAGCCAAATTACCCCTACCGAAGAAAAAGGAAACCCCCTCCGATGTCTCACCAAAAAATGTCTCGCTTTCACGAAAGGGGTTGACAAGCTTAATCAAGGACCGAGGGCGAACCGTTCTCTTTGTGGGCCTCAATCGCGGGCACGATTTGATCACGTTGATCGGCAGCCCCCCAAGAACTGCCTGCTGGACCAGTGATGATGTCTGCAAGCGGATGACCATAACGAGAATGCAAAGCCGTTTGCGCGTCAAAGGCAGCGGCGTTTTCGTCCAACCATTTTTCATATGACGCCTCAGCGGTTTCTGCTAAGCGCCTCATGACACGCTGCGCAACCATGTGGCCAGTTCGTCCTCAGGAAGACGCCCTGCAGCAAGATC
>SKGU01000381.1 GCA_007117255.1 Natronohydrobacter sp.
AGGTTCACCTGTTCGGCGACGTCCTCCACAATCGCGCGCACTTGCGGCGATTGCAGCGCATCGCGCCAGAGCGTCATCGCCACACCTGCATGCACCGAAGCGGCAAGCGCCAGGTTTTCCTCGACGGTCAGCCCGTCAAAGAGCGTGTTTTTCTGATAGCTGCGCGACAGGCCACGGCGCGCGCGCCGCGCAACAGGCAGGTTGGTCACATCCTCGCCCGCAAGCAGGATCTGGCCTTTGTCAGGGGTGATCTCGCCCACAAGCTGGTTGAAAAGCGTGGTCTTGCCTGCGCCATTCGGCCCAAGGATCACCCGCCGCTCGCCCCGCTCCAGCTTGAGCGAGACATTGCGCGTGACATGAACGGCCCCGAAACTCTTGTCGAGATTGCGTGTCTCAAGCATCTTTCACAGCCTCCTCGGCATCTTCGCGGGTCTGGATGGATTGGATCACGCGGTCGGTCTTGGGACCGAAACGCGCCTCGATGAAGCCGAAGATGCCATTGGCGCGGCTCATCACGACAGCGATCAGGACCAGCCCGACAATCAGGTGCCAATAGGTCGTGACATGGCTCAGTTCATGTTTCAGCACGACAAAGGCAACCGCGCCGATCAGTGGCCCCACGAGCGTTCCCAGCCCACCAAGGATCACGACCACAAGCGCCTCGCCGGAAACAGTCCAATGCAGCAGATTGGGCGAGATGAACAGGATATGCTGGGCGGCCAGAACACCCGCCAGCCCCGCCATCGCACCGGAAATGCCGAACACATCGGCCTTGACGCGCCAGACCGTCAGCCCCAAGGCGCGCATGCGTTTTTCATTGTGCATGACGCCAGTGAGCGAACGGCCCAGACCGGAACGCAAGGTTGCGACCGCGATCAGATAGACCAGTCCCAAGAGCGCAAGGCTGAACAGTGCAAAACTGCGGCCATCGTTCAGATCGACCCCGATGAAGGACAGATCGAACCGGCCCGGCCCCACCATCCCGTCATCACCACCGAAGAAGGGGCGCTCGAAGAAGAATGAATAGCCCATCTGACCAAAAGCGAGTGTGGCCATGATAAAATAGATACCATGGCTGCGCGCGCAGATTGCGCCGATGATCCAGCCGGTTCCGGCCGTGATCGCAATCGCCGCGCTGGCCGCAACCCAAGGGTCCAGCCCCCCCTTGGTGGCCAGCGCCACAAAGGCATAGGCCCCCAGCCCCATCAGCGCGCCATGCGCGAGCGAGACCATGCCGCCGAAGCCTGCAACCAGATCAAGTGCAAGCACAAGGATCGCAAGGATCAGGATCTCGGTCAGGATCTCCATTCCGAAATATCCAGCAGTGAAGGCCGTGAAAACCGCACCCGAGAACAGGATGATCAGCGCGGCATAGCGAAGCGGTGTATGTCGAAACATCGGAATTATCCTTTCGCTGGAAACAAACCCACGGGCTTCAAGAGCAGCACTGCCGCCAGAAGCGCGTAGATCAGGATCGAGGCCACACCGGGCAACAGCACCGCCCCGAAGGTCTGCACGAAGCCGTAGATAAGCGAGCCAGCAATCGCGCCCTTGAGCGAGCCAAGCCCGCCGATCACAATCACGATCAGCGTGGGGATCAGGATTTCCAGCCCCATGCCCGGTGTGACGCTCAGCAGCGGTGCGGCCACGGCCCCGGCAAGCCCCGCCAGCGCGCAGCCCACGCAGAAGACGATGAAGAACAGCCGTTCCACATTGATCCCCATGCAGGCCGCCATGGCGTCATTATCGACGCCCGCCCGGATCATCGCGCCGATCTGGGTGCGGCTCAGGATCAGGGCAAGGGCTGCGAAGATTGCAAGGCCAAGCGCGATGATGAACAGTCGGTAGGCCGGATAACCAGTGCCGAAGATATCGACACGGCCCGACAGCGCGGCAGGCGTGTTGATCGCCAGCGCCAGATCGCCCCAGAAGATGCGCGTCAGGTCCAGAAGCACGAAGATCAGTCCGAAGGTGACCAGCACCTGCGCCATCGGCCCGGATTTGCGCATCCGGCTGATCAGCCCACCATAAAGCGCCATGCCGACAACGGCGACACCCAGCGGCGCGACCAGAAGCGCCACCCAGAAACCAGCGGTGCTGGCGATGGTGGCAGCGAAGTAAGCCCCCAGCGCATAGAGCGCGCCATGGGCAAGGTTCACGAAATGCATCAGGCCGAAGATCACGGTCAGCCCGATGGACAGAAGAAACAGAAGCATGGACAGTTGCAGGGCGTTCAGGGTCTGCAATGTCCAGAAGCCGAGATCATGTGTCATCGGGCTCTCCTCCCCGGTTGATCAGGTGAAAGGGGCCGCGCGATGGCGGCCCCGGATGGGTTCAGTTGGTGGCAATCTCGGGCATCACGCAGCCATTGGCGGGGTCGGCCTCGGCGGGCAGGGTCGCGAGCACCTTTTGCGTCATCGCGCCATTCTCGCCGGTCACAGTTTCATAGACGAAGATCGGCTGGATGATGTTGTTCGTCGCCGGATCGATCGAGGTCGCACCGCGCGGCCCGTCGAAGCTGGTCATGCGCAGCGCATTGGCAAGGCTTGCGCGATCCGTGGCCCCGGCGCGGATCGCATCGGTCAGGGCGCGCGCAGCGTCATAGCCATGGACCCCGTATTCCGACGGCAGGCGGCCGACAGTTGCCTGAAACGCGTCGACAAAAGCTAGGTTTTCAGCGTTGTCCGCCGTCGGCACATAGTGCAGCGCCGTGATCACGCCATTGGCGCTTTCGCCTTGAGCATTGACATAAAGCTGCGAGGTCAGGAAGCCCGAACCGTAGAGCGGCATCGTCTCGACCATACCGAAACTATCGTACTGGTTCACGAAGGCGATCGCCTCGCCGCCCGCATAAAAGACATAGATCGCTTCTGCGCCAGAGGCGCGCGCCTGTGCCAGATAGGGGCCGAAATCCTGCGTCTGCTGGAAGGGGGTCCAGCCCTGCCCGACGATCTCGCCACCAGCAGCGGTAAAGGTCTCGGTGAAGCCACCGATCATCTGTCGGCCAGCGGCATAATCTGCGCCCAAGGTATAGACGCGTGTGATCCCCTGTTCTGCCATCCAGCGCCCCATGGGGCGGTTGACCTGCCCGCTGGAAAACGACAGCCGCGTGATATAGGGGCTGCACCGCTCGCCTGTGGCTTCGTCATTGCCGGCATTGGCCACAATCAGCGGCACCTGCGCGCCATGCACAAAATCACGGATCGCACCCAGCACGCCCGAAGACACGATGCCGACCAGCACATCGGCGCGGTCTTGCATCACCAGCTTGCGCGCGCGGGCCAGACCGTTGGCGGGGTTCACTTCGGTATCTTCGCGGATGATGTTCAGATCGACGCCCAGATCGTTGCCGAAATGCTCCAGCCCCAGCCGGAAACCGGCCTCGATTTCTGTACCGAGCGACGCATAGACGCCCGAGAAGGGCAGAAGCAGGCCGACATTCAGCTTGTCCGCCAATGCCGATTGCGCGCCAAGGATCGTGGCAAGCCCGGTCAGGGCCGCCGTCAGGGTCTTTTTCATGGTGTTTCCTCCTCCAAGGATGGTTGGGCCGCCCAGGTTTGGGTCAGCCTTGATCGCCGCCACCAACCGGCAGAACCGAGCCGGTGATGTAGGATGCGTCATCGGACGCCAGAAACAGGATCGGTCGGGCCTGTTCTTCCAGCGTGCCATAGCGTTTCATGTGACTGGACTGGATGGTCTGATCGACGATGGTCTGATACCAGTCTTCGCGCTGTTCTTCTGCCGCATTGGGGTTGCGCGGCACCTTGCGCGGTGGCGCTTCCGTGCCGCCCGGCGCTGTGGCCACCACACGGATGCCGCGTTCTGCCACTTCCCAGGCGAGGCTTGCGGTCAGCGCATTCACGCCGCCCTTCGCCGCCGCATAGGGCACACGGTTCAGGCCCCGCGTGGCGATGGACGACACATTCACGATCACACCCGTGCGTTGCGGCAGCATGTGATCGAGCGCCGCGCGGCAGCAATAAAGCGTCGGCATCAGCGAGCGGCGGATTTCCGCGTCGATCTGGGGGGCGTCGTAATGTTCAAAGGGTTTGGCCCAGATCGTGCCGCCAACATTGTTCACCAGAATGTCGATCCGGCCCCATGTTTCGGCCGCCCTGGCCATCGCCTTCGCGCAGCCCGCCCATGTTTCGAGGTTTACCGAGATCGCGTTTGCCTCGCCGCCCGCCTTGCGGATGGTCTTGACCACCTCGGTGCGGTGCGGCGAGCGATCCACGATCAGCACGCGCGCCCCCTCTAGCGCTGCCCCTTCCGCGACCGCGCGGCCTATGCCCTGCGCGGCGCCGGTCACGACCATGACCTTGCCTGCAAACCGCGCGCTCATGCGGCAGCGGCCTTTTCTTCGGTCGGGTTGAACTTCTCGAAATGGAAGCTGGCGGGCGTCACGCCCAGCGCCGCCATATGCGCGCGCACTGCATCCACCATCGGTGGTGGGCCGCAGAGATAGACATCGGCCTGCCCATGGCACAGGTCTTCGGCAGTCAGGTGATCCGTGACGAAGCCTTTGCGCGGGTGATCATCCTCTGGCGTGGCCAGAATGGTGATCACGCGCACCGTTCCGATACGTTCAGCCAAGGCTCGCAGGCGCTCCAGCTCCACCAGATCAGCGGCGCGGGTAACTGCGTAATAAAGCGTGATCGGCTGGTCGGTGCCCTGGTCTGCCACTCGCTCCAGCATCGACAGGAAGGGCGCAAGCCCCGTGCCGCCAGCCAGCCAGACTTGGGGCCGTGCAATCGGGCGCAGGTAAAATGCCCCCATCGGGCCGGTCAGCGTGACCTGCTCGCCTGCGGTTGCACGGGCCAGATAGCTGCTCATCACCCCACCGGGCAGGTTGCGGATGAGGAAACTCGCCTCCATCGCACCGGGCGCAGAGGAAAAGGAATAAGACCGATGCTTGCCTGTGCCGGGGACGGAGACATTGACATATTGCCCCGGCAGGAACTGCATGGGCCGATCCAGCGTCAGCCGCAGCCCGAAAGAGGTTTCCGACAGCCGGTCCACCCCGGCCACGGTTGCGCCGATTTCCTCGGGCGCGGTCTTGCAGGCCGTGGATGAGGCCGGGATGCGGATCACGCAATCGCTTTGCGGCATCATCTGGCAGGTCAGGACATAGCCCTCGGCGGCTTCATCCTCGGTCATCGCCTCGTCGAGGTAGAATTCCAGCTCGTATTCGCCTTTCTCGGCAAAACACTTGCAGGTGCCACAGACCCCGTCGCGGCAATCCATCGGGATGTTGATCTTCTGGCGAAAGGCGGCTTCCGTCACCTTCTCATCGTCATCGCATTGAATGACGCGGGTCACGCCATCCTCGAAATTCAGGGCAACACTATAGGTCGTCATGGCAAACTCCTCCCTTGCGCGCGCCCTCCTCCGGGCGCGTGGGCTGGTATCCGTTCAGATGTGGCAGGCTCAGATGTGGTAGACGTCGATCACATGATGGATCTGGTCATTCTTCAGGATCACCTTCTTGGACGTGATCAGCGGCTTCTCTCCCCGCACATCGATTGTGTAGAAGGACGTGCCCCAATGCTGGTCGGTCGTCCCATAGCGATAGGTCATCGTCACCCAGTTGAAGCGCAACGTCACGATCCCGCCCTGCTGGCTCAGCACTTCGATATTCGACAGGTGGTGATTGGTGCGCGGCTCTGGCAGTGAAGTGGCCGAAGAACGATCCGTCTTGATGCGAAACACGCGATCCTCAATCCCTGAACGGTCTGGATAGTAGATCAACGACATCTCGTTTAACGGGTCTTCGGTCAGGCGATCCTCGTCATCCCAGGTGGGCATCCAGAACGGGCAGTCTTTGGCGTAGAAACTCAGCCATGTATCCCAGTCGCGATCATCGAGCGCGCGGGCCTCAGAATAGAGGAAGGCCGCGATCTCGGCATGGGTCAGGGTTTTGGCGGGGCGATCAAGCGTGGTTGTGCTCATGGTCTGCGCTCCTTATTCTGCAGCGACTTGCGCATCGGGCGCAGTTTCGCGTTCCTTGGCGATGGCTTCGGCCATGCGTTCGGTCCATTGCTTGTGCTGGATCACGAAAAGCCCTTCATCTTCGGTCCGTGCGCCCGACAGGATCGGGTTGATCCCCAGCGCCTTCGCGTCCTCGTCCGGGCCTTCGATCCACTGAGTCGCCCCACGGCAGATGTCATTCCAGGGCGCATGCGCCGCGCCTGCATAGCCACGCTGGGTCGCGCGGAATTCCTCGGTGTCGTCGGGCGTCGCCATGCCAGAGGCGTTGAAGAAATCTTCATACTGGCGGATGCGGCGGGTGCGGGCTTCTTGAGACTCGCCCTTGGGCGCGATGCAGTAGATCGTCACTTCGGTCTTGTCGACGCTGACGGGGCGGAACACCCTGATCTGGCTGGAGAACTGGTCCATCAGGAACACATTGGGATAGAGGCACAGATTGCGCAGCACGCCCACCATCCATTCTGCCTTGGTCTGGCCATAGCGCTCGGTCCATTCGCCAAGGCGCGGATAGTTGGGGCGGTTGGTCGGATCGGACCACGCGGTCCAGAGCAGAAGATGCCCATTCACATAGGAATGAAAGCCACCCCGCTGCTTGGCCCATTTGGACGCATCGGTGGCCTTGATATTGTCTTCTTTCCCGTCGGCCGTGCGATGTGCTGTCGTGGCCACATAGTTCCAATGCACCGCCGAGACATGATAGCCATCGGCGCCGTTTTCCGCCTGCAACTTCCAGTTGCCATCGAACGTGTAGGTGGACGACCCGCGCAGCACTTCCATGCCGTCGTCGGACTGGTCGACGATGATGTCGATCATCTTGCGCGCTTCGCCCAGATAGTCTTCGAGCGGCTGCACATCGGCATTGAGCGAGCCGAACAGGAACCCGCGATAATTCTCGAACCGCGCCACGCGCTTCAAGTCGTGGCTACCATCCTTGTTGAATTGCTCAGGATAGCCTGCGCCATTGGGGTCTTTCACCTTCAAGAGCTTCCCTGTGTTCGAAAATGTCCAGCCGTGGAACGGGCAGGTAAAGGTTTTCTGGTTGCGCCGTTTGAACCGGCACAGCATCGCACCCCGGTGCGAACAGGCATTGACCAGCGCGTGCAGCTGCCCTTCCTTGTCGCGGGTGATCACGACGGGTGTGCGGCCCATATGCAGGGTCAAATAATCGCCGGGGTTCGGTATCTGGCTTTCATGGGCCATGTAGATCCAGTTGCCCTCGAAGATATGCTTCATCTCCAGCTCGAACAGCTCCTCGTCCGTAAACATGTCACGGCGCGCACGGTAGATACCGTTTTCCGGGTCGTCCTGGACGATGCCGTCCAGACGGCGCTCCAGCTCGTCAAGATTGGATTGGGTGAACATGGCTTTCCTCCTCCTCAGGATGTGGGACTTATGCACCCGCGACGGCGCGCAGGCTGCGGGTCTTGTCGCGGCGGTAGAAGTCGGTCTTGTCGGGGTCGAGTGCGACGCCCAGCCCCGTGCCCTCAGGCACCACGACGCGAAAATCGCGGTAGGTCAGGGGCGTGGTCAGAATGTCATCGGTCAGCAGAAGCGGGCCGAAGAATTCGGTTCCCCAAGCGAGATGCTCGACAGCCGAGAACAGCTGAAGCGCCGCCGCCGTGCCGACTGCGCTTTCCAGCATCGTACCCCCATAAAGCGCGATCCCGGCGGCCTGCCCGATCGAGACCACCTCGCGCGCGCGCATCAACCCGCCCGATTGCGCGATCTTGACTGCAAACACATCAGCGGCTTTCTTGTTGGCCACAGCCAGCGCATCTTCTGGCCCGCCAAGAGCTTCGTCGGCCATGACCGCGATTTCATAGCTGCGGGTGAGTTCCGCCATCGCGTTCAGATAACGCGCCTGTACAGGCTGCTCGACCAACTCGCAGCCGACATCCTGCAAACCTTTCAGGCCCCACCGGGCATCGGCCAGCGTCCAGGCCTGATTGACGTCCACACGGATGCTGGCGCTGTCGCCCAAGGCCGCCTTGATCCGGCCAACATGGGCCACATCTTCGCAAACCGCGCGCTTGCCGATCTTCAGTTTGAAGATGTTGTGGCGGCGCGCGTCGATCATCGCCTCTGCCTCGGCAATATCCGTGTCGGAATTTCCCGAAGCCAGCGTCCAGGCCACCGCCATATCCTGCGCGATCTGACCGCCGAAAAGCTGGGCGACGGACACGCCAAGGCGTTTGCCCAAAGCATCCCAGAGCGCCATCTCCACGGCCGATTTCGCAATCCGGTTGCCGCGCGCATGGCGGTCCATCAGGGCAATGGCGCCGGTAATCTGGTCGGCGTCCTGCCCTATCAACGCAGGGGCCAGGTAGGTCTCGATGGCCGAGACGATGCTCTCCGGGCTTTCCGGGCAATAGCTCAGGCCGCCGATGGTCGTGCCCTCGCCAATCCCCTCGGATCCGTCCGAGCAGCGCAGCCGCACAAGCACAGGCGATTGCGTGCGCATTGTCGTCATCGACAGGACATGCCCGCGAATGGTGGGTATATCCAGAATGAAAGCGTCTATCTGGTCGATCGTAGGCACGTCTATCACCGTTTTTCTTGAGGATCTCGCGGTGCAGAATGTCCCGCGGCAGGGCATTGAGTCGATGCGCGCGCGGGTCTTGGGTGATACCCTGCGCGCATTCCCTGACAGCCGGACAGTGGCACAGAAAACAAAACGGCCCTGCAATCGCTGCAGGGCCGCCAGATGGCATTGCCAAGTTGTTTGTGCGGCATGACGTTGATACGAGCTGAAGTATAAGAATGCCGACATCCATGCCGCGCCTTAAGGGCTTTCAATTTCCCCGCGAGATTGTCGCCTACGAAGTCTGGGCGTGCCATCGGTTTACGCTGTGCACGCCCGATGTCGAGGATCTGCTTGCCGAACGTGGCGTGATTGTGAGCCGCGAAACGATCCGTCCCTGGGTAAAGCGGTTTTCATACGATGTGGCCACTTCTCCAAAGCCGCCCTTCGAAACCTGTGGCAGCGTTTGCTTGAACATGCTCATTGCTTAAGCCTCTGGAAGTAAGCATAGATCACTGGCCTGATGCCGCTCATCCCGAAGTCCGTTTCATCCCATTGTCAATCGGCAAGACATTGTCGTAAAGATCGCAAAGGAACTCAGGAGTGCAAATGCAACGGCTTCTTGCTATTCTTCTCACTGTCATATTCACCACTGGATGCACGATTGGTTCCGGTGCAGTGGTCACAGGTGCCGGTCCCGATGATCTACTGAAGCTTCGTGACGGTCCGGGGCTAAACCACAACATCATAGTTGGCCTGCCAGACGGAACGCAGCTGACCCGAAGAGGCTGCGTAACCACCGATGGCAGGGTCTGGTGCAGGGTTTTCCTGACTGACAGGCCCAGTGTTTCGGGTTACGTTTCGGCAGAGTATCTGGCGCATCGCTGAGGGCACGGTCGGCGCCAAGCGGTCACTCGTCAAGACATTGGCGAGGTTCGCATGACGCCTGAATGCACCAGCATTATTCAGACAGAACTGCGAATGCTTCCCAAGGGGCGAGTCTGATCTGCTTTGCGATCTGGTCACGCGGCTGCACGTTGAAAATCAGACACCGGCCGAGGCCGCTAAGGCCCTCTGGAACGTCATACACAATTTCTGTTTCCGAAAAATTCGCCACGACCGACAGGCGTTGCCCGTCGCGTTCCCGCGCATAGGCAAACACTTTCGTTTCGGAAATCGAAAACGGGATAAACTCACCTAGCGAGATGATTGGCATAGTTTTGCGAAGTGAAATCAGCTTTAGATATGTCGCAGCGACGCCCTCTGGATTGGCCATATCCGCCGCGACATTGATCGTCGGATAATTCCCGTTCACAGCGATCCACGGGATACCAGTTGTGAAACCGGCATGTTCGCTTCCCGACCATTGCATCGGCGTTCGTCCATTGTCACGCCCGTTTGCATTGGCACCGGCAATGAACTCGGCATGGGTCTGGCCATCGGCGATGGCCTGGTCATAATGGCCGAATAATTCGACATCGCGGAAGTCTTCCAAGTGCTCGAACCGAGCATTGGTCATGCCGATCTCTTCGCCCTGATAGATGAAAGGTGTGCCCTTCATCAGGTGCAGTATGATGGCCAGAAGCTTGGCCGAGCGCACACGATATTCCCCGTCATCACCGTATTTCGATACTTGCCGGGGCAGGTCATGATTGGTCAGGAAAAGCGAATTCCATCCGTCATCAGAAAGGGCCATTTGCCAGTCAAAGAAGGTTTTCCTGAACCGGGACAGGTCAAACGGTTTGGGCTTCCATTTGCCGAATTTCGGATCCCAGCCGGATTTTACATGGTCAAACTGAAAGACCATCGACAATTCCTTGCGGTCTGAGCCGCAATACAGAGTGGCGGTTTGCGGCGTTGTGCTCCAGGATTCGCCGATCGTGACCACATCGCGCCCGGCCAGCGTTTCGCGGTGCATTTCCTGCAAGTAATCATGCAGCTGCGGCCCCTCGGCCAGAATGCCTGCGTCGACATCCTTGCCGATCAGGTCGATCACATCCATGCGAAAACCCGCGATCCCACGGTCGAACCACCAATTCATCATCTTGTAGATTTCGGCGCGCAAAGCCGGGTTGCTCCAATTCAGGTCCGGCTGCTCTTTGGCGAACTGGTGCAGATAGTATTTTCCAAGCTCTGGAACGTAAGTCCAGGCCGGGCCGCCGAAACTCGATTGCAAATCATCTGGCCGCGCATTGCGACCGAGGCGTGGATTGCGCCAAATGAAATAGTCGTGCTCCGGCGCATCTTCCGACGCCAAGGCTGCCTTGAACCACGGATGCTCAGAGGAACAATGGTTGACGACCAGATCCATCACGATCCCGATATTGCGCGCTTTCGCTTCGGCAATCAGCGTATCCATATCGGCCAAAGTACCAAATTCCGGGGCGATATCCTGATAATCGGCGATATCGTAGCCGTTATCGACCATGGGCGATTTATAGACCGGCGACAGCCAGATGAATCCGATCCCTAATCCGGCAAGATAGTCGAGCTTGGAAATGATCCCCGGAATATCCCCGATCCCGTCACCATTGCTGTCGCAGAAACTGCGCGGGTAGATTTGGTAGGCGGTGGCGGTCTTCCACCATGGCATCGTCGCCTGTTCCGTGTCGGCGGAGCTCGTCGTGTGAAAAGCCTTGGTCATGTCTCGATTACCCGTCCTGATGTTTCAGATGACATGCCTGCCGTCCGCGCATTCGGTGCGGCCGAACAAAATCGCAAACGCGTTTCCTTCAAGGATAAGGTCACCGTCAGTGCTCCATTCGACGCGCTCGGCAAGCAATGTGTCTGCTATGGTGATGTGTTCGA
>SKGU01000351.1 GCA_007117255.1 Natronohydrobacter sp.
CTGGGGGGCTTGGGCATAAAGGATCTGTCCGATGATCCGGCGGTCCTGCATGCCGCACTTGCGACCTTGCTGAAAACGCAAACCGACCGCGCAACCATTCCGCCAGAGGTTGCCGCCCGCCTGGCAGGTAAAGCCGCATGAGCAAGATAACCCGCTTCACTGCAGCCGATCCCGGCCCTGCCGCGCGCGTTGCGGGGTTTCTGGCGCATCTGCGCGCGCATGGGTTCCGGCTTGGGGTGGCTGAAACCGAAACCGCCCTGCGCGCGCTGACTTGCGTGAACCCAACCCGGCCTGTCGATGCACGGCTTGCACTGAAATCCGTCTGTGCCGGGTCCGCCGAAGATGCCGCGCGCTTTGATCAGTTGTTTGACGCATTCTGGATGGCCGAAGGCCGTGTACGCCACAAGATCATACAGTCAGGCCATGCGACCGCCCCGCAAAACATACGCAACAGCCGCAGCGATACCACGCAGCAATCTGACAGCACCGGCAATATACACGCGCCTGATGATGGCGATGACGGCGATCAGGGGTGCAGTGAGGGGACAGGGCAACTGATCGCCTCGAAATCCACCAACCTGATGAAAAAAGACCTGCGCGAGCTTGTCTCTGCCGAAGACATCCGCGCGGCAGAACAGGTGGCATTGCTTTTGGGCAAAGCGCTGCGCGACCGACGCTCGCGCCGCCAGCGTGCCGCACGCCGTGGCCGCAGGATAGACCTGCGCGCCACGATGCGCCAAAGCATGTCCACAGGCGGTGAACCGCTGCGGCTGGCATGGCGCACGCGCCCCGACCGGCCTGTCAGGATTGTGGCGCTCTGTGATGTGTCAGGCTCCATGCAGCAATATGCACGCCCCTTTCTGGCCTTTCTGGCCGGGCTGCTGCGCGCGGACAGCGCCAGTGACGCCTATCTGTTTCACACGCGGCTTGTGCGCATCACCGACGCCCTGCGTGACCCCGACCCGCTGCGCGCCCTGAACCGGATCACACTTCTGGCGGACGGGTTCGGGGGCGGATCGCGCATTGGCGCGAACCTGAAGCATTTTGCCGATACCTACGCACGCAAATTCGTCGATGGCCGCTCGGTCGTGCTGATCCTGTCAGATGGCTACGATACCGATGCGCCTGAAACGATAAGTGCATCTTTGGCCAAACTGCATCGGCGCGGCTGCCGCATCATCTGGCTGAACCCGCTCAAGGGCTGGAAGGACTACGCACCAATCGCGCAGGGCATGGCGGCCGCCCTGCCCCATCTGGACGATTTCGCGGCCGTAACCACATTGAACGATCTGGCCGCGCTGGAACAAAGGCTGGCACGCTTATGACCCTATCTCAGACCGAACACGCCAGACTGGATGCGATGATGCAAAGCCTAAAGGCTAAGGCCGTGCCCTTCGCCATGGCCACGGTGGTGCGCACAGTGAATGCGACCTCTGCCAAGCCCGGCGGCAAGGCGCTGCTTGATCAGGGTGGGAACATCCTGCTTGGATGGGTTGGCGGCGGCTGCGCGCGTGGAGCCGTGGGACGGGCCGCGCGCGAAGCCATCACATCGGGCACGCCGCAATTCATCTCGTTGCGCCCGCAGGAATTGCTCAAAAGCGACGGGCTGTCGCCTGGCGAGTTACGCGACGGTGTGCGCTTTGCGCGCAATGGCTGCCCGTCCAAGGGCACAATGGATATCTTTGTCGAACCCGTCCTGCCCCTGCCGCAGCTTGCGATCTTCGGCACCGGGCTTGTGGCCCTTGCCCTTGCAGAACTGGCAGCGCGGTTTGATTTCAAGGTCACACTCAGCACGCCAGAGGGTGCGGAACTTGTCCACGGGCAGGGCTATGAAACCCGCGCGGGCTTTGATGCCGTTGGCGGCGACTTTATCGTTGTCGCAACACAGGGTCAGGGCGACCTTGCTGCATTGCGCGCGGCACTCTTGTCGCAAGCGGGCCATATCAGCTTCGTCGGCAGTCGCCGCAAATTCCAGACCCTTGCTGACAAGTTAAGCGCTGAAACGCCGGAGCATGTTGAACGGTTACAGGCAATTCAAGCGCCAGCCGGGCTGGATATCAACGCAATCACACCCGACGAAATCGCGCTGTCGATCCTTGCCCAGATCATCCGCATCCGCCGCAACCGCGAGAAAGTATCTGATGAATGATCCTCTCACCTCACTTTGCAGATCTATGCCAAGCGGGTGCCCCAATCACGCCATGGGCATGGCCCCGCAACCGCAAGCTGATCCCGTCAGAATGGACACGGATCTACCCCCTGCCGCATACGGCCTTCGGCGTCTGATGCAGCGTATCTTCCCGCCGATGAGCAAAGAACAGGCCGAGATTCTGGCCTCGGTCAAATTTCCCTGCTGTTAACAGAAGGACCACAAAGCATGGAACTCAAGGACGAAATTGTCATCAACGCCCCGCAAGACGTGGTCTATGCCGCGTTGAACGATCCGGAAATCCTCAAGGAGTGCATTCCTGGTTGCGAAGAACTCATCAAGCATTCCGACACCGAACTGGAAGCCAAGGTCGTTCTCAAGATCGGCCCGGTCAAGGCGCGGTTCAGTGGAAACGTCACGCTGAGCCCGGATGCGCCCCCAGAACGGTTTTCGCTGTCAGGCGAAGGCAATGGCGGCGCTGCAGGTTTTGCCAAGGGTGGCGCCGTCGTAGAATTGGAACCACATGAAGACGGGACATTACTGCGCTATGATGCAAAGGCGGAAATCGGTGGCAAGCTCGCACAACTTGGCAGCCGCTTGATTCAGGGAACCGCAAAGAAACTCGCATCGAAATTCTTTCAGAATCTGGCAGACCACCTGCACTCGAATGAAGATGCCTGAAGTTCGAAACGGGCCGCGCACATAATCGCCCTGCGTCACAGCCGCAGGGCGATCAGAACCGACCATTTCAGGCGCGGCAGGACGCGACGCGCCTGTTTCCCGTCATTTGTTGCCATTTTTGAGATTTAGTGACACACAATACTGCCTGAGCGTGTTTTGTTACCGGTAATTTCAAAGATGGTATGCGCAGATGA